>JAQWCI010000109.1 GCA_028706005.1 Lachnospiraceae bacterium | reverse complement strand
CTGTCAGGTGGATGTGGGACCGCTGACGTGAGAACGGGTTTTGTGATGTGAAATCAGAACGCCTGAAAGGCACTTTTGTCCTGCGCCCGAAGAGGGTGCAAAGCGGGCAGCTGGTCTGCAGGAATTAGCTTAAGCATGTGCCATATATAAGATGACCAGCCATTACGGATACAAAAATCAAGAGGCGTTTCACCATTCATGTTTTCTGATCTATGCCAGGTATTCACGATTTGTTATGAAGCCTGGGCTTGACAGAATAAAAAAATAACAACATACTAACAATAAGTAAACAAGACTCTTACTAATCGAAAGGAAACAACAGATATGGTCTTGGAATATTTAAAAAAGAACTATATAAAGGGTGAACCTATTTTTCTTGCAGATATATGTATTCCCGATATGACAGAAGAAAATCTGCGTTATCATTTAAAAAAACATACAGACGATGGAACTTTATTCAGATTCGAGCCAGGTATCTACTATTTACCCAAAGAAAATGTATTTGGAGAAAAAATGGTATTGTCTGCGGATGTTGTTGCCGTTAATAAATATATCAGAAGAAGAGGTAAGCGAGTCGGCTTTTATTCAGGATATACGTTGGCGAATCATATGGGACTGTCAACGCAAGTCCCATATATGGAAGAAATAACAAGCAACTATGCACCAGCAGAAGTGAGAGAACTGTCCATTAAAAATCGAAAGTATATTATTCGCAGACCGATTGTGAAAATTGACGAAAATAATGTAGCAGTATTGCAGCTTCTTGAATGCTTGAAGGATATTGATAAATGTGCAGAAGAAGATATGGATTCTTGCGGAGCAATACTAACAAGATATATTACTGAACATAAAATCACCAAGGAAAAAATAGATCAGTTTATCATAAGTTATCCCATAAAAATATATAAGGCACTTTATGAAACAGGGGTAAAGTATGTATCTTCACAAAGATAAAGACAAATTCAGAGATATTGTAGAGCAGGTCGCAAATCGAACCGGAAGGTCAACAGCTGTGATCGAAAAAGATTATTATGTGACACTTATTTTAAAACTGCTCTCTGAGAAATTGAATAACTGCGTATTCAAAGGTGGAACATCCTTGTCAAAAGGTTTTCATGTAATCAACAGATTTTCTGAAGATATTGATATTACATTTGATGAACACATTGGAGAAGCCAGAAGAAAAAACTTAAGAACGTTGTTTTAAAAGGAATCGGAGATGAGCTCGAAATGCCGATTTCCAACTGGGAGAATACGCAGAGTGATAGAGATTACAATGCGTATCTATTCGGGTATGATTCTGTTATGGGAGTAGAGGATGACAGAATCCTGCAAAATGTGAAATTGGAAACAGCATTAGGATCATATGCATTTCCTACAAAAATAGTTACCATAGACAATTATATTGGAAATTATTTTAAGGAGAGAAACAGGGAAGATTTGGCAGTGCAATTTTCTTTAGAGGATTTCTCGATGAAATTGCAATCACTGGAGAGAACTTATATTGACAAAATATTTGCGCTTTGCGATTACTACATTCAGGGACGAAATAAAAGATGTTCCAGGCATCTGTATGATATCTATAAGCTCACACCACGAATAAAATTTGATGATGATTTTGCAAAACTGTACGTAGAGGTCAGAACGCATCGTGCAAAGATGAGTATATGCCCGTCAGCACAGCCGGGAATAAATGTGTCGGATCTGATAAATGAATTCTGCGACAACGGCTTTTACAAAGAAGATTATCGTACGATCACTTACTATTTTTCAGAGGATATGGTTGCATATGAGGATGCAATCAGGCAGATGCGAAAACTTGCAGAATTAAGGATTATTTCATCTGAAAAAGCATAATCAAAGCGGTGAAATTCTATAGCTATCGTCCATACTCGACAAAAATACATATCAAATGTAGACTGTATTCGACAGAGCAGCGTAAAATAATTTGACGGTATCTTCTCTGCTCAAAGTTCAACATATTTGGTTTGATGAGGATTGCATGGCAGATTATAAGAATGGGAAACTTCAGCTCCCGAATGTGACGCTTGCCGCGATGGCAAGTGTTAAAGTGGAGTCAACAGTAAAAGCACTTGAATACAGTTGCCGCGGCGTCGATTTCGGCGCTGTGACTTTTATTTCACACAGAAAGCCGCTATTTCTTCCAAAACATATCGAGTATCAGCACATCGACAAGATCGATGAGATCAATAAGTTCAATTACGATATGATCTACGAGATGTGGAAATATATCCACACGGATTATATGCTGCTTGTACACTACGATGGATTCGTTGTAAACCCGGATTCGTGGCGGGATGAGTTCCTTGATTATGATTACATCGGCTCGCCATTTCCGATTCCAAAGGATGATTTCACATACCGTGACCCTGATGGTAAACTGATGAGGGTCGGCAACAGTGTTTCGCTCAGGTCGTCAAAACTCCTGCGCTTCCCGACGGAGTCCGGTATGCCTTTTGAGGCCGATCACGGGTTCTTCAACGAAGACGGATTTATCTGTGTTAAGAATCACAGATTATTTGAAGCTGCCGGAATGAAGTTCGCGCCTTTCGATGTCGCAAAGTATTTCGGACATGAGAGCATGCAGCCTGAGTTTGAGGGAATTAAGCCATTTGTTTTTCATAAGTGGGCGGGGACGAATTCGGATTATCCGAACTTCCTGAACAAGCATGCAAAGGTCAGAAAACTTATGGACAGGATAGATCTGATGGGGTGACCTACGGAGATCTGTGAAAGGAATAACGGACAGATGGTCTACGATTGTTTTCAGTTTTTCAATGAACTGGATATTCTTGAATTAAGGCTCCACATTCTGAGCGGAGTCGTCGATAAATTCGTGATAAGCGAATCAACGGTGACTTTCTCGGGAGATGCGAAGCCACTTTTTTATGAAGAGAACAAGGAAATGTTCAGCGAATTTGCCGATAAAATAATACATGTCGTTGTCGATGACACTCCGATGGACTGCGATGCCTATGAAAGAGATCACCATCAGAAGTGTGCGGTCATGAGAGGAATCAGTGACGCGAAGCCTGATGATGTCATCATATTCTCAGATGTCGATGAGATCCCTGATCCTGAGACGCTGAGGAAGCTCATCCCGACCGTGGAGCCCGGAAAGATATATATGCTGGCTCAGCGGCTCTTTTATTGTTATCTCAATCTCGAGGATATATCAGGCAAGAACCTTTCTACGACCGGTGAATTTGATGGAGCACAGCCACTGAGATGGCTCGGAACAAAGGTGTGCCTGAGGAGTCTGCTTGATACATATACCACAGAACAGCTCCGCGACAGCGCACAGAAAGCCATAGGCGTGCGTGTTGACAACGGTGGCTGGCATTTCAGTTACATGGGCGGCGGAAAGAATGAATCTGTTGAGGATCGCGTGCGCTATAAAATAAAGAGCGCAGCACACCAGAATTACAATAATCGCAGGACGCTTTTCGAAGTCGGCAGCAATATCCGCAACAAGAAGGACATTCTCGGCCGCGACAGTGAACTCGTGGTCAGTAAGATAGATGACAGTTATCCCAAATATCTGCGCGATAACATAAAGATTTATGACTACCTTCTCTACAAAGAACCGGCCTGGTATCAGAAACTGTGGGACAAGGTATCTGTCTGGGCAGTAGAGACGAGACGAAAACTCATAAGCAGGAAAAACAAGTGATAGGCGTAGAATTTCTCAAAGGACAGGGGCTGGGCAACCGGCTTTTCTGTTATATTTCGGCAAAATGCATCGCTGAGGATCTCGGTGTGCCGTTCGGTACGGCAGGCCGGGAATATCTTGGCGCTGATTTCCTTGATATGGATCTCGGTGATGAGATTACAGACGTATCGGGGTTTTCGAGATATGACGAGAAGGAAGAACGCATTTATCTGCGGGATTCGGTACATGACGCGGTCCACGGATGTTATATTGCGGGCGTGGATCCGGTGCTCGCCGCCAAGCTCAGCAACTGCGCGGAACAAGACAACATAATGCTCTATGGAAATCTTCAGTCAGAGGAGTATTTTGGCAGGCATAAGGAAGAGATAAGACAGTGGCTTCGTGTAAAGCCTGCATTTGATTCCGCTGAATATGCTGCATATACAGCTGATGATCTCTGTATACTAAACGTGCGTGGCGGCGAGTATGCTGACAAGAATGAGCTCTTTCTTGAGAAAAAATACTGGAAAGATGCAATGGAAATCATGAGGGGCGTGAACAGATCAATGCGCTTCATGATAGTTACTGATGATGTTGACGCGGCATCGCGCCTGCTCCCCGGAATTGAAGTCCATCACTTCGGGGCTGCCGGTGACTATTGTGCAATCAGGAATGCCAGATACCTGATTGCCTCGAATTCAAGTTTTGCATTCTTCCCGGCATATACGAGCACTGTCCTGCGGCGCATCATAGCGCCCAAATACTGGGCGAGGCACAATGTGTCAGATGGTTACTGGGCATCTGAGCAGAATATTTACGACGGATTCGAGTATCTGGGAAAAGACGGAAAATTATATGACGCTGCCGATTGCAGAGCAGAGCTCAGCGAATATAAGAGAATTAAACTTCCGGAGAAACAAGCTCTGATGCCGCTTGAAGCCGGCAGCCGGGAGGCACTGGCACTGGGAAAGAAATATGAGCGTGAGCGACTGCTGAAGAAAGCGGTCGCAAAACTCGGAAGAACATTTGCAAAATGATGCAGACATAAAAATAGCTAATTTGACTGTTAAGAGGAAAAACCACAGAAATGCCAAAAGTATCGATATGCATACCGGCATATAAGAATCCGGATGGGATAAAGAGGCTGCTGGAGTCAGTGTTCAGTCAGCTTTATACGGATTACGAGGTCATCGTGAGCGACGATACGCGCGATGATTCAGTGAAGTGTGCGATCAATCAGGTTCAGGCTGCAACGGGCAGAGTCAGGTATTACAGGTCAGCCTCACCTGATGGTGCGGCCTTGAACTGGAACCGCGCCGTGTCATATGCGGAAGGCGAATATATAAAGATAATGCACCATGATGACTGGTTCACTGACGAGAAAAGTCTTGGTAAACTTGCTTCGCTTCTCGATGATGCACCGGATGCTGACCTGGCATTCTCAGGGACCAGGCAGGTTAACGTAGTTGATATGCAGGTTATCAAGGACCGCAGCATTTCAAAAGCTGACGAAGATCTGATAAGGAGCGATTGGCGGAATCTTTACCTCGGCAACACGATCGGCGCTCCTAGCGTTTCGCTTGTGAGGAAGTCTGCTGCGGACAGAATTAATCTTGCCTATGACAATAATCTTACCTGGCTTGTAGATGAAGATTATTATATGCAGCTCCTGTCAAATGGCGCGAAATTTGTAAGCACCGGGGAGCCGCTTATATCGATCGGACTTTCAAAAGGACAGCTGACAGAGAAGGTCCGTGACAACGAAGAACTGAACATCAAAGAACAGATCTATGTTTTCCGTAAGTATCATCTGGCTGATCAGGAAGGCGATAATGATGATTTGCACAGGTGCAGCGATTATCTGTTGAAAAGCCTTGCCGCAAACCACCTTCCAGCGTCAGAACTGCCGACGGGTCTTGGCATAAATGACATCGGTGCGAGATACAAAAGGGCTGTAGGCGAAGAGAAAATCGCAGAGAAAAAGCGCAAGAGCGACACCCGCCATTATCTTGCTTCGAAGGCATGGCGTATCATTGACGATCCTATAGACCGCATCGAGGAAAAGCTCGGGAAGGTCGCGGACAGTATTGATGACAAGCTTGCTCCCATCAGGGCAAAACTTCAGAAGCCGGGGGAGATAGCGTTCTGGCTGGGGCTCACAATAGAACTTATCCTTGTGATCTGGGACAAGAGTAATTCAATAGTACCTTACACAGGCTGGTTCTTCAGAGTGACATTTGTGCTCTTCCTTATTAAGGTACTTAGTGAGCGGCTGCCGAAGCCGGAGCTTGCACTCTTCATTTTCGCTGCCGCTCTCGGAGTAATAGACTGGCGTATCAGCGGCAAGAATGAGATATTGCGGGCAGTAGTCATGATAGCTGCATTCCGCGGTGAGGATCTGACCAGGACACTTAAATATATCTTCAGGGTCACGCTGGCCGGGTGCCTCCTGCTGGCACTCCTTGCTGTCACAGGGGTATTCGGAGATGTGTATCTGATCCAGAACTTCGACGGCACTGGGGATGATCTGAGATACTGTTTCGGAATGGGGAATCCTAACGCCATGATGTGCATGGCGGCGATGCTTATCATACTGGGTCTTTACATCTGGGACAACAGGATGAAATGGTACTCATATGTTTTGCTGGCGGTATTTGACGTCATTCTGTACGGGCTTGGAAAGTCGATCGCGGCGGCTGGCGTCATTGCGCTGGCACTTATAATGTCTGCGGCTTTCCATTATTCAAAACATATCAGGGAGTGCGATATTGTCTACAGGATCACTGGGATAATATTTGCCGCGGCGCTTGTTTTCCTTGTCGCAGCGGCGGCATTTGGAAATCAGATCCCGATCATTGCGTGGCTCGATTCACATGTGATGACAGGGCGTGTGGCGTCGCTCTGGGACAGCACTTTCTACGAGGGAACGCTCGCCACATGGCGCTGGTTCTCGACGAGAGAGAGCGGCTACTATTTTGACCTCGGGTGGCTGCGTCTTGTTTACTGGTACGGAGTCGTGCCGGCACTTTTTATAATAATGTTTGTGTATGAGTGGCTTCGCAGCATACGCCAAAGGCGCGATCACGCGGCTTATATGATGGTAAGCTGCCTTGTGTTGTATACTGTTATAGAAGCTCACCTTGTTTCAATATATCTCGGACGCAGCATAGAGCTGCCGCTGTTTGCGGCGTACATTCCATATATTTTAGGAGATTACAATGAATCAGAGCAATAAGGTCTTTCGAACATACAGCCTGTGGTTCCTTGATATGTTTTGCATTGTAGTTTCGTTCCTGCTCGCGACATTTATTCGTTACGGTCAGAACAACGACATGATGAGCAAAACATATCATTACCTGATCCTCGCGGTATTCCTGATGGCGGCTTCTGTGTACAGTTTTTTCTTCGACTGGAATCATGATTATCTCAAGCGCGGGTATTACAGAGAACTGGCCGAGATCTTCAAGTTCAACGCCTTTATCACGATTATCGTAGTTGTATTCATATTCATGACGCGCATGTATATTTTCGTCTCGCGTACCGTGATCATGTGGTTCGTGCTGATAAATATCGCCATGATGCTCGTCGCGCATCTGGTATTCAAACGCATTCTGAGAAAGGCGCTTTCGACTGATACGCTTGTCTCCAAAGTGCTCGTTATAGCGCAGTCAGACCAGATAGAGAGCACTGTTCAAAGACTGCTTGCATCCTCGGACAATGGACTTCAGGTCATACGGGCTGTTTGTGCTGATACCGGGCAGTATGCCGGGACAAAGTCAGGTGAAATATGCGGAGTGCCTGTGTATGCCGGGATAAAGGACCTTATTGAGGTGATGACAACGGTGCCTTTTGATGAGGTGTTCATCAATACGCCGGATTATTCACAGAAGCACCTGCGTGAGATCATCAGCGGTTTTGAGGAGATGGGAGTCGATGTCCATTACAATCTGGAACTGCCTGATATGGGCTCGACAACAAGCAAGGTCGAGGTCATCGGAGATTATACAGTTATTTCGTACACCAGGTTCAGGTACAGCAATAAGCGTCTTTTGTTCAAACGTCTTATTGATATAGTCGGTGGTTTTGTCGGACTCGCGATCACGGGAATACTCACGATCTTCATTGCACCTGCGATTAAGATGGATTCTCCCGGACCTGTATTCTTCTCTCAGGTCCGTGTCGGCAAAAACGGCCGCCGCTTCAGGATATATAAGTTCAGATCTATGAGGCAGGATGCGGAGGCACAGCTCGGTAAACTCGAGAAGAATAACGAGATGAACGGTCTCATGTTCAAGATGGATGATGATCCGCGTGTCACCAGGGTCGGCAGGTTCCTGCGCAAAACAAGTCTCGATGAATTCCCACAGTTCCTCAATGTCATCAAGGGCGACATGAGCCTTGTCGGAACGAGACC
>JAQWCI010000108.1 GCA_028706005.1 Lachnospiraceae bacterium | reverse complement strand
TGTCACCGTAATTACGCTTGCTTATGAACGGCAACCCGATCGCGCTCTGCCTCGTATGATGCGTGATCGTGTACGAGACCAGGGTGATGCCCATATCCTCCGCCGCCTGCTCCATGATCGCGGTCTTACCGATGCCGGGAGGTCCGATCAGAAGTATCGGGCGCTGCTGCTCAACAGGGATTTCATATGCACCTGTCTTATCCTTTTCAAGATAACAGCGGATCGTGTTTTCTATTTCTGTTTTTGCCTGCTTAATGTTCATTGTTCATGTCCCTTCGTTGCTGAACCATCTGCAATTATTGGTTTTGATTTGCTTGCCCCGGCTGGAAGTTGTGCGCGGAGCGCACTGACTTGCTTAATCAGCACAATCCGGACGGCGAAAACCTCCCGGGTGGCGAAGGCCTCCCGGACGGTGAAAACCTCCCGGGCGGTCACCGCCGCTCACAAATCTTCAATAAACAGTTTTACCGCCCAGTCAGGGACCTTGCTGTCGTCAAAATCCTCGTCCCTGCGGAAAATAAATGCCGTGTCATACCTGGTCGGCCTCGTCGGATATATTCCGAATCCGTCCGTGAAGTATAGCAAGCCTCGCAAGTGTCTGTAATCCGAATACCCGGGCTTACCATCAAGCGTCCTCGTGACAACTGTTGCGCCGCCTGAGTTACTGCCTTCGCCTGCCAGCCCCTGTCTTTCCTCAATATATGCAAATACCGGCCTGTAGTCTGTGCCGTAGCCGCCCTTTATATGAAAGCCATCCGCGTACTTCTTCATGTCTGCCACATTGGTGATAAGAATGTCGCTCTGGACATGCTCGTCGCACTCTATGACGTGGACGTTTACCTTGTGGAAGAAAGTCTCCTGAGACGCGAGTATTGTCGCCGTCTCATTGAGGAATTCCTGCACGAGCGCGTCCTGACATGACGCAGAAGTATCAATGACTATCGCAAGTTCCTCGACTTTTCTGGTCTCGCGGAACTCGTTCTCCTCGATTATCGGCATGTTACCGTAGTGCTCCATCCCGAAATTGTACAGGCCGTAATCAAAGGAATCAGGATCCACCTGTGTCTCCTCGCGAACTACTGCAAACCGCTTCAGATAGTCCTTCCAGCTCGCCCGCTTCCTGAGTTCAAATGAGAGCATCCTGTCGAGCGAGCCATGCTCAGCCGAAGCCCTCTTCCTTAGCTCAAGCTCCTCATGAATGCGCCCTGCTGCCTTCTCCCATTCTTCTTTCTTAGCTCTCCTCACCCGGAGATTCGGGAGAAGTGCCGCTGCTGTCTCCGGAGGAAGCGCTTGTTGTGACTGATCTTGATCTTTGTCCTTTCCGTCCTTATCATCATCCTTCATCCTATCCCAGAACTGGTGATCATCGTTCCAGAACTCGCGCTCCAAATGCGCCTCGAGATCAGGATCCGGCTTTATCGTCGAGAGGTACTGATAAATGCGCTCCGCCGTCAAAACATTGCACTCTGCCTTCAGTTTTTCATACCACTCCTCACGGAAATCCACCGTGATTCTTCTTGTGCAGGGGTAATCCATTGAATCGATGACTGACTCGACCGCTATGTCGGCTGAGAGATCCCAGAGCCTTGCGTCCTTGTGTCTGTGTTCCGCAGATGAAAACATATGTCTGAAGAGGCAATGCATTACGATGTGAAGATATGTCCTGTTCATTGCGAGAGGCTGCTCAATATAAAGTTGGAAAATATAGCTCGGATTGAATCTGATATAGACGGCATCTGTGCCTATCGTGCGTGTGGAAAGATCCATTTTAAATCCGAGCGCGCCAAGAGCTGGCGCCATGAACCGCATGTCGAGCAGCAATGTCGTCCGTGTAGCATCGAGTATTTGATTGCCAAGATTTATCAGGTCTTCTCTGGTCTTCATATGATTGCTAAAGTAACAATGAGATTTTCGCTATCAAAAGCGCTCAGTTTTTCAGCCATACACAAGTATAACTCACACTTACAGCACAAACTCGTCAAAACTTCCTTCTCCGCGTTTCGAGTATTCCATAAGGAGCGCAGCAATCTCTGTCTTGCCGGCCTCTGATGCAAGCTTTATCGCATCAGGAAAGGCATTTGCATTTATGAGTTCGTGTTCGCCAATGAACTTTATCCGGCTTATCCGCATTTCATCATCCATCGCACCGACATTTCCTACGGCTCCCACGGAGCTCACCGCGCCCTCTGCTCCGACAAGCCATGAAAGAATTCGCGGGCTGTTGTCCGGGTCTTTGAGATAGCTCTCATATTTTGTTCGCGCAGGATTCTCAAGCATATATGGATACATTAGCCGCGACAATGCAACAAGTGCTGCTGTCTCGACTGAATCTATCGCCGCCCTCCCAAAGAGCCTGTCATATTCACGCCAGTTTATTTCCTTAGAGCCGACCACCTCGCGGTAGCCGTAGCCTGAGCCCGATATGTCAAACTGAATCTGCCTCGCATAGGTATTCTCAGTGGCTACATCCGTGAACGAAGGAAAGGCGAGGCAGGCATCGTTGCATGTGTTCACATCGGCGTCCCCTCTGGCACCCCTGGGGGCATCCCCACCGGCGTCGTTGTCTGGAAGAGTGAGATGAATGAGAAATGTCAGCTGCGCATCACTATCGCGCAGCATAGAACGGATTATCGTGAAATCGGGAGTGCCGCAGAACACCTCAATATCCGTCAACTCGCTGCAGCCCCTTATCGCACCATCGCCGTAATCTGTGCACGTATCTGTCAGCGTAATCTTGCGAAGACCCCCGCATCTGTAAAACGCAAACGAACCCATCTTCGTTACTGAATCAGGCAAAACAATTTCTCTTATATCAGTTCTGCCTTCAAAGGCGTGTGGCGCAATGCTCTTTACAGAAAGTCTTCCGGCTTTCCCCGGCACTATTACAAAAGTGGCCGGCGCTTTCGCCCCGGTCACCTCGAGATATTCTTCACCATTATTCTGCTTCGTTGTATAATCCAGGTTCATAAATTAAGCTTCCTGCTTTTCATTCTTCAAAAGAGTAACTCAGAAGACTCCGTCACTGCTGGCTTCCTTGTTCTTATCGATATATCCCGCGCTGTCAATCACCTCTGTGAGGCGATCAATATAAGATTTGCAGGCATCCTTGTCCTTTGCCTCGACAAGTATGCGGACGACCGGCTCCGTACCGCTCTTTCTGAGGATGATCCTGCCTTCGCTTCCAAGTTCTTCGGCAAGTTTTTCCTTCTCGTCAAGGACCTTTGAATCATTAAGGACCGCTGCCTTATCGAATACTCTCAGGTTCTGCTGAATCTGCGGGTATTCCTCATATCCTTCCGAAAGCTCGGAAAGCTGCTTCTTCCTGTCGAGCATCGCTTCTGTGAGCTTGACTGCCGTGAGAATTCCATCACCCGTAGTCGCATATTTGGAGAGAATTATGTGGCCCGTCTTCTCACCGCCGAGCGTGTAGCCGTTCTCTGTCATTCTCTCGTATACAAAACGATCCCCAACATCAGTGACAGATACATGGCAGTTGATCCTCTCAAGCGATTTCATGAGCCCGTAATTAGACATCATCGTGGCAGCTATAGTGTTCTGCGGCAGCTCACCCTGCGCCGACATTTGTTTTGCAAAAATATACATGATCCTGTCGCCGTTCACGATCTGCCCGTTCTCGTCCACTGCGATGCAGCGGTCGGCATCGCCATCGAAGGCAAAACCCATGTCAAGCTTATTGTCCGTGACAAATTTCTGCAGGCCTGCGACGTGCGTGGCTCCGCATTCCTTGTTGATATTGAAGCCGTTTGGCTCATTGTTTATGAGATAAGTTTTGGCGCCGAGCGCGTTGAAGATCGATCTCGCCATCTCCCAGGAGCTGCCGTTCGCGACATCGAGCCCGATCCGGAGATCCTTGAATGAATGAGTCGAAAGTGAAATAAGATATCCGATGTAGCGATTGCGGCCGACAACGTAGTCGATCGTGCGGCCGATGCTCTCGCCTGTAGCAAGAGGCAGATCATCATTCGGTCTGTCTAGATACTCTTCCATCCTGTCTATCATCTCACCGCTGATCTTCTCGCCATTGCCGCCGATAAGCTTGATGCCATTATCATTGAAAGGATTGTGGCTCGCCGAGATCATTATTCCGCAGTCGAAATCTTCAGTTCTCACGACATATGAAATCGAAGGTGTTGTTGTGACATGGAGCAGATAGACATCACCGCCCGATGCCGTGATCCCGGCTGCGAGTGAATACTCGAACATGTAGCTGCTGCGCCTTGTATCCTTACCGATGACGATTTTGCCGGGACGGGCGCCCGACGTATAATAACAGCCCAGGAACCTGCCGATCCTGAACGCATGCTGCGCTGTCAGGTCCTGATTTGCTTCTCCTCTGAAACCGTCAGTTCCAAAATATTTCCCCATAAGTGCTTTATCCGCCTTTTTCAGAATTATTTTTTTATGCCGGAACTCGTGTCCGGCTTTTCGCTTCTGGCAATTCCAACAAAAGCTATTTTACTACGAATTTGCGCCATGCACAAAAAACACCTGCCTTTGACAGGCAGGTGTGCGGCTTCATCAGTCGAAATCGAACTTCGTGTATCTCTTACTCATAGCCTTATACCTTATGCGGACTATCTCATTAAACTTAAGCACATCTTCTTCCGTTCCGGTGTACTCGCAGCGAATGCAGTAGTACTGCTTCTTATCCGCGTCATAGAACATATCTATGTCGAGATCCCTCATAAAGCAGGACGGGCATCTGTAATTCAGTTTTCCTTTTCCAGCCTGAGCCATGTTGTCAGTTCCTCCTTATCTCCGAGTTCCCCGGTGTATCCAAGCGTGAACATCGGTGAGAACGCATATCCTTCGTGAACGTATCCTGTCACATCTTTTCTGTCAGCTTCCATGGAAACAAATGTGTCTATCTGCGGAACCTTTGCCCAGACTTTATCGGCGCCGTCTACAGATTTCGTGCGGTCCTTGTACTGGTACTCAATGAGCTCCTGCTTCTTATCTGCATCTATTCCGAGCACGATACCGTTCATCTTCTCTGAATACTCAGTTGTTCCATAGCATGCAGTCATGTATTCACGGACATCTACCTTCGCCGCAGGATCGCTCATGTCGAAGATCTTCCTGGTGAATCCGATTTCCTGTGAGCCTTCCTTAAATGTGATGATGCTCTGCACTTTAAACCTGAGATCCGAGAAAACAATTTCGACCGGATCAAGCGTCAATGTGCGCATTTTCACAGCAGTTTCTCCAGCAGTATTAGCAGCTGTAGCTACGGATCCGGCCACAGATGAATTTTCTGCCGTTTCTTCCCCGGCATCAGTCTCAGTGAAGTGCGCATGTGTGCGGCACTGGCAGAGATCAGCGACTTCTCCCTTGTATGAGAACTTGGCGCTGCGCACAGTACCTTCTCCTGCGTAATGAGTGAAGTAACCTGCGCGGTATTTTTCCTGAATCAGGAAAGGATATGAGCAGTCAGTTATATGGTCTGTTCCGATACCGATCTTCCACTCAAGTTTTGCCGAGTAGTTGCGGAGATCAACGAGGGCGCCGCCCTGATCCATGTTGATACAGGCTCTCATATAAGGATCGCAATACCAGAAGAGCTGCTTGTCAGAACCATAGAGAATATCGCGCCACAATGCGCATTCAGGCTCTGTGTAGTGCTTCTTGCCGCGATAATAGTCAGCGAACTCAGCCATCGTCATATCGGTGAGCTTGCCTTCCTTCTTAAGTTTTCCATAATAAGCCATGCCGTCTTCATAAGACTTCTTAAGAAGTTCATACGGAGCTTCCCAACGGCCGAGCTTATTGAGCCAGCCGGGCCCGACGAACATCATGTTATATGCGTAGCCGTTATTATATTTTTCGAGATCACGATACTGGTCTATAAGGTTGTAGAGATAAGGATACTCCCACTTCTTGCTGTCATAAATCATGCCGCGGAGGACATTTTGCGGGTGCGTTCCGAAGTTCGATCCATTGCCGTCGTAGCATGCGATGAGATCCCGTGAAAGGTGAGGTATCGCGACGATGCCGGAATCCTCCTTTTCATTGGCAGCAGGCGCGTGCGTATTTTGTTTTGACGGAATCCACGGAGCCCAGGGGCCGCCGTCCATAAATGTGTACCATGAGTTATTGCATGTATGATAGGCCTTGGGGCCTTCTTCCCAGCATGTGGCGACCGCGCACTTTACGCCCGGATAACTCTTCTTTATGTAATTGATGAGGTCTGCGTCCATGTAGTAGGAGCCTGTCGACTCCGGATAAAACCCGAAAGCATCATGGAACTTTGCAAAAACATCATCTACGATCGACTTCTTATCTTCCAGAGAAAACATCCATATACAGAAGTCTTTGGTGTGATATTTCTTCTCAAACTCCGGGCATGGGAGACCCAGGAGCGAGAGTCCTATCTCATCACCGTACTTGTCGTGATCAGACTTCGCCATATCAATAATTTCCTGAGAAAAGAGCGATGCATACGTGATCTGTATGGTCGTCTTCAATCCATTTTTGTGTGCCGTCTCCTGCTGGAACCTGAAAATATCCAGCGACTCATCGACCAGCGACGATCTGCCTATCTCAGATTTTTTGCCGGCACCCGTGACTTTCTCGGCATACTCCGGATTGAGCTCCGGCCGATGAATAATGTTAACGATAAACTTGTCCATTAATTTTTCTCCCTCCGCGCAACGTTCACATCATTCCCCTGAACGCAAATTCAAATTCCATCTTCTGTCCGGCCGGCAACAGGAATTCCGGCTGAGTTCTTGCACCCCACCCGTCATCTCCTGCAACGCCCATCTGGGCCAGGGCACAACGAATGTATGTGTGGTGTATCTCAGGCAGGTCGAACGGATGTCCTGCCGATTCTATCTCGTGAGGCGACCACGGCAGTGCGGAGAAGTTCATCCCGTCTCCTGCAAAAAGAAGTCCTCTGTTCCTCTTATCCGTTACAGTTGCCCATCTGACTCCCATCTTGTTGCCGCTCTCCTGCGGGATGAGGTATGGCGCAAGCGCGTCCTTAGCAAGCTGAGAATATATTCCGAGTTTTGCTCCCTGCGTCCTGTCAGAATATGTCTCATCAGGTCCAAGTCCATACCACTTTACGCGGTCATAATCCGCATCCATTCTCAGCATCATTCCAAATTCCGGCATGTCACCGAGTTCCTCAGGCGGATCCATCATCATGTGGACGCGCACCGTTCCGTCAGCCGTTACAGAGTACTTAACCGTGCACTCAAATGACGGCTTGGTCGGCACATTGTAAGTAAATGAAACCTCAATGCTGCCAGGAATCTCTCTTATCTCCGGATAATAATGATCCGGGAATGATGCCATCCCGTTGTAGGTCGTATAAAGGCTCGCTATCTTCCACTGTGCGTAGCGCTGCGGCATGCTGTTGCCGTTGTCATTGTCAGTAGGCGCTCTCCAGAAATTCGGCATTGGCAGGCTGTCAAGCATTTCCCTGCCGTTATACCTGTACGAAACGATCGTGCCGAACTTATATCCGAACATCACGTCAAAACAATCGCCGTGAATTCCAAGATCGCTCACCCCGCGCACTATCCTGAGCGGTGCAGGTTCCGGTTCTATGGCCGCCGCAACGCGGCAGGCTTTCTGTGTCTGCGCCGTTCTCTGATTAAGTAAAATTCTTTCATTTGCTGTAATCACGTCGTTGCAGTCTTCGCGGAAAACGGCTTCTCCGAACGCCACCTCGTGACCGGCCTTAGCCCACGCACAGTCACTCTTTAATCTGAAACTCACGCGAACGCAATACTCGCCGTCATCCATCGGAAGTGTTAGAGGGAGCGCTGCCACTTTCTTCGAAAGCGGTGCCACATCTGTATCAAATTCGCATGACTCGATTGACTCCCCGTTCCTCAGCAGTTCGCAGACCGCCTCGTATTCCGATGTCGGAACGAACAGGTTCTTATTGGTTATCTGCGCTACAAGCCCCGTGCCTGATGACTTTCCGGCAGCACTTGTTTTGCCGGTTACTGCCTTCTTTATCACGACACTTATCGCCTGATAGTTATATTTCACGGACATCATCTTGGGAGATGGCTCTCTGTCCTCGCCGCACGCGATCCCGTTTCCGCTGAAGTGATATTCGGTAGGTCTGTCTCCGAAATCTCCGCCGTATGCCTGAAATTCCCTG
>JAQWCI010000107.1 GCA_028706005.1 Lachnospiraceae bacterium | reverse complement strand
ACTCATGCATATACGAAAGTAATTTTCGGACATGGACAGACATCAAAAGCCGGGACAATTGCCACACTGGCAGACAAAACAGCCTTCGGCTATGTCAGAGGCTATTATGAAGACAAAGGTGAGCCCAAGAGGACATGCGAGATAGAAAGACTCTCACAGGGTCTTATAGGTGTGCGCAGATCGACGGGGCAGCACCCGGGCGGTATAGTTGTTTTGCCCGTCGGTGAGGAGATAAACACGTTTACGCCGGTGCAGCACCCGGCAAACGATATGACGACAGACATTGTGACCACGCATTTCGATTATCATTCGATCGATCACAACCTGTTAAAACTCGATATTCTGGGACATGATGATCCCACAATGATACGTATGCTGCAGGATCTCACCGGGCTTGACCCCATGGAGATCCCGCTTAATGACCCTGACGTCATGAGCCTTTTTCAGTCCACGGAAGCGCTCGGAATAAGACCGGATGATATTGGAGGCGTGACGGTCGGGACTCTCGGAATACCTGAGTTCGGAACAAAGTTCGTCATGGGAATGCTCGAGGATACGAAGCCCACGACGATGACTGAGCTTGTAAAGATTTCGGGACTTTCACACGGAACCGATGTATGGCTTGGAAATGCACAGGAGCATATAGACAATGGTGACTGCACGCTGCTCACCTGTATAGGATGCCGCGATGACATAATGTCATATCTGATTTCTCAGGGGATGAATCCGTCAAAATCATTCAAGACGATGGAATCCGTGAGAAAAGGCAAGGGCCTTAAACCGGACATGGTCGAAGCCATGCAGGCGGCTGACGTTCCGGACTGGTATATGGATTCATGCCGCAAGATCAAGTATATGTTCCCCAAGGGACATGCGGCTGCATATGTCATGATGGCGCTCAGGATAGCGTACTGCAAAGTGCATTACCCACTCGCGTATTACTGCGCGTATTTCAGTATAAGGGCAACGGATTTTGATTATGGCATAATGGCACAGGGACAGGCGCATTTGAAGCAGGTAATGGCAGACTATCAGAACAGGAAAGATCAGCTCACACCAAAGGAACAGGATACTTATGGGGACATGCTTCTTGTGGAAGAGTTCTATGCGCGTGGTCTTGAATTCATGCAGCTCGATCTTCAGAAAGCGTCAAGCAGACTTTTCAGGATAATCGATGGAAAGCTGATGCCGTCATTCAAGAGCATAAACGGCATGGGAGAGAAAGCGGCCGATGCTATAGAGGAAGCAGTAAAGGGCGGACCGTTCACATCAAAGGATGATCTCAGAAATCGTTCGAAGGCACCGAAGACTGTGCTTGATGCAATGGATGAGATGGGGCTTCTCGGCGGACTTCCTGAGAGCGATCAGATAAGTCTGTTTGATCTGATGAAATAACCCAACTGGCAAACCATAACGAAGGGAAAACTCAATAGTTCACAGAAAGTTCACCAATTTTAAAGTCCATTTAAGGTTCGGTTAAGGTACACAATTTATAGTTGTGAAAGCTGAAAACAATCACAAGTTTTTGTGGAGGTGCCTTATGCGCGGAAGATCAGGGAAATTTCTGTTATTCATAACTGCCATGGCGGTAGTGTTCCTGGGGGTGATTCCCATGCTCCGGGACACTGCGGTCGTCGAAACAAAAGCGGCTTCAACATATAGTTTTGACGCATCAAGCGGCACGCTTACCATAACAGCGAATGGCGGCAGCACAGAGTGGCGCAGAGATTCATCGATAGACCACAGTGCTGTAAAGACCGTTTAGTTGGAAACGGAGTGACAGTTATTTCGCAGAGCGCGTTCAGGGAATGCACAAGCCTTGCAACAGCTGTGTTTGAGGACAGCGCGGTCTCAATAGGAAGTTATGCTTTTGCGGATTGTCCGGCGCTGTCAACAGTAAATCTTGGCTATCAGGCCACATATCTTGGTAAATATGCTTTTCAAAATGACATATCGCTCACATCTCTTGTTTTGTCCAGATCAATGGTCAGTATAAATGAATATGCATTTTATCACAGCTCGGTCAGCGATTTCACACTGACAGGGTTATACAAGGTGCCGACATGGTTTTCATATCTGTTTAATGGCAATCTGTCGACGTATGTGCTCCGTGTGCCGGAGGATTCGGTCAGCGATTATGCAGCTGCCAAAGATAATCTGACCTTCACAGGAAGCACGCCTGTTATCGGGGTTACGGCTATGATTACAGGAACCGCGACCGATATAGACTGGGGCGATACATATGACGACGATGATTATGAGGACTTCATAGACGGGACGATCCAGTCTATACAGAAGGCAGAGGCAGGAAGTCTTACGATATCGACAGACAAATACATGAGCTTCAACACAGAAGTATTGGCGGCTCTTACCGAGAGACCTGATGTTTCACTCACTGTAAATTATAAATACGAAGAATATATTTATTCATTCACGATACCTGCGGGCGCTGACGCGGTCAGCCTTGTTGATGGCAACGGATACTGCGGTTTCACGTATCTGCAGTCACTGTTCGGAACAGGCTTCTGGAAGGAATAAGCAGGGTAAGACTGATGGGGCGGCATACGGTGCGGCAAAACAAATGGTGAAGTCTTACTAATATGAGGATCCAAAATGCATATGTTTAACAGAAAGAAAAGTGAAAAGAGTGAACAGAACAGGCTAAGAGGCAACGTTTCAACAACGGTGGCGCAAGACCAGGACCAGATAAACGAAGCCGATGGACAGGGTGAAGTAGAGGATGCCATTGATTCTTACGATCCGGCTGTCAGAAAATCCAAACGCAGAAAACGTCATATAAAAAAGATCGTAGCCTTTGTGGCTGCAATCACAGCGATTGCCGTGGCTGCAAGCGGCATATGGTATTTCGTGAGGAAGAGCTCATCCTCAAAATCGGATGATCAGAGCGGGATGCCATCGCAATTTGCGGGTCAGGATCTTGACCTTATTACGGCCTCAGGTACGACTTCTGTCGGCATGGTGCTCGACGAATTCGACCTGGATGTTTCTGATGTGGAACTTGAGATAGAAGAAGTCTACATCAGTTCAAGAGATGAGGTGGCTGAGGGCGATAAGATCCTCAAGATCAGTGATGACAGTATTGAAGCTGCACGCACAGCGCTTGAGCAGGCAGCAGGATCCGCGGAGTACGCATATAACCTTAATGAGATCCAGGCCAAAGCCGATACTATAACAGCAGCAAACACCAGAGATCAGGCTCTGGCTGAACTTGATTACGCACAGCAGGATTATGACGACACAGTGGCAAAGGCTCAGGAAAAGATAGACGATCTCAATTCACAGATCGAGGATCAGAATGATCTTGTCACAGAGTATCAGGCAGCTGTGGACGACGCAAATTATTATTATGATAAATATGAAGTAAACGACCTTTATACACAGCTTCAGGAAGATTTTGACAGACAGATGGCACTCTATGCTGACACATCAAACGGTATAGCAAATAAAGTGTCGTTCGTGTCAGGCTCATCTTCATCCTCATCATCAGGCTCGTCGGCGACCGGCTCATCGACATCGGGCGGGGCGGCAGGTGGTGGTGGATCGGGCGGCGCTCCCAGTGGCAGTGGCAGCGGAGCCACTACATCTCAGTCGATCCTGGTAGAAGAATCATCGACATCAGAGAGCGATGTCGTAAGTGAAGATGTTTCGACAGATTCATCTTCTACCGGCACATCGGGCGCGGCGCCGACGACAAGTGGCAGCACTACATCGTCATCGAGTGGGACATCGACATCAGATACTACGCTGTCTGACACATATGTCAGTTCATCTTCATCGATCGGCTCATCGACAAGCAGCAACACGTCTGCAAAATCATACGTCAACTCCAATCCCCTGTATGCAGGATATGTTTTGCTGCAGGCTGAGGTAGAGGAAGAAGAGACCGCCTATAACGAAGCCAAAACAAATGCAGAGGAAGATACGGCGAACGCCCCATCTCTCCTTGGACAGGCTCAGAATAAACTCGAGTCATTGCAGCTGCAGCTGAAGTCAGCGCAGACGAATCTCACAACAGTCACTGAGGAGGCTAAGGAGACACTGAACACCGTTACGGCTGAGGCTAATGCGGCGGACGATACTTATGACACTTCCATAAGGAGTATCGAAAACACAGAAGATACACTTAAGGATGCCATGGATGTTGCCGATGAGAACCTTGAAGAGTTCGAGTCCACGATAGGTGATGGTTACCTTTATACATCAACGTCGGGAACAATAATGATGATCGGTGTGAGCGCAGGCGATACACTCTCGTCCGGGACAATGGTCGCGGCTTACACGGATACAAGCACGATGTCAGTCACAGCATCAGTCGATCAGGGCGATATTGCTTCAATTGAGGTCGGTGATTCGTGTATAGCGGTGACCGATGACAGTGTGGTCTATGACGGGACAGTTACAGCAATAAATCCTGTCACGCAGTCGAGCAGCAAGACATCAGTTACGTATTCTGTTGTCGTGACACTGGACGGAGATGTCAGTGATCTTGAGGAGAACACGTCAGTCACAACGTATTTTGGAGATGATCTGGATACGGCAAAACAAATGCTTAGCGGAGGTGCGAAGTAATGACGGAGAGCGACCGTGAAGTATGGAAGGCAAGGAACAGGCGCCGCATAAAGAAGAATCTTATAAAGCTTGTCATTGTGGCTGCAGTTATCTGCGCAGGAATAATGGGTTTCATATACTGGAAGAACAGTCAGTCCGGCGATGAGACCGGGTATGTGTATAAGGAAACGACGGTCCAGCGCGGTGATATGAATCAGGGCATCGAAGAGAGCGGGACAGTAACTCTTGACGAAACGGATATCAGTTATGATCTTACGATCACCACTGACGACGATGACGATGATTCCGATGATTCCGATGACGATGATGATGACAGCAGTTATCTGAAGATTGAAGATGTCTATGCTGTTCAGGGTCAGCGGATATCTGAGGGCGACAAGCTTTTCAAGCTGACCGACAACAGCGTGAAGTCAGTCCGCCGCATCCTTGAGGCTAATGTATCTGATGCGGCAGTGACTCTGGCCGAAGCCCAGTCGAGTTATTCACTTGATTCCCAGACAGCGGCGAATACAAAGAGTAATTCTGAGACAGCAGCCTCGGTGGCAGAAGACAATTATCAGACTACAATAGCAGAACTGCAGAACGAGCTTGACAGCTATACCAAAGAGAATGATGTTTTGCAGAGAGATATTGAGATATGTCAGTCAAATCTTACTGATGATGATTTTAATGATGCTTATGACACTCTGAAGCTGAAGCTTACAAGTGCAGAGAATCTCTACAACAGTACCGATGCAAATAATGTTGATGCATATAATGCTAACAAGACTGCGTATGAAACGGCTCTCAGTAATGTGCAGACATACGAAGATCAGATAGCAACATGGAATGAAACGATAAACAGCGACATGGAGCAGGTGGCTGAAAACGAAATAGCCATGAGCACGCTTCAGGAAAAGATTGATTACAAGACAAAGGCCGCAGAGGGTGAGAAGACTTCAGCGCAGCTTGCAGGAACACTCGCATTATCGACATATAACAACACAGTCAATTCCCTGTCAGAGACGGTGACTGAAGCTCAGACAGCATATGACGAGGCTGAGCAGGAACTTGAGGATTTCAATGCTTTCGTCGGTGATGACGGAATTATCTATTCAGATGGAGCCGGACTTGTCATTGAAGTTAATTATGAAGCGGGCGACGAGCTCGAGACTGATGGGGTGATGCTCTCGTATGCAAAGGATGATGGCTACACTATTTCGGTCGATATATCTGAGGAAGATATTCCCTCTGTTTCAGTCGGAGAGGATGTTTCGATAAGCTTCACAGCATACTCTGATGAAACATATTCGGGTACAGTCACAGTCATTGGAACTTCAGCGTCTGACAATCATTCGACGACAGTAAGCTATCCTGTGACGATAGAAATAGATGGTGATACGGATAAGCTCTACGGAGGCATGACGGCTGATGTCACATTTGTGACTGATTCCATAGAGGACGTGTTATATGTTTCGACGAAGGCTATCGTCGAGGACGGTGATTCCAAATATGTTTACACAAAGAGCGGCGATGACTACGAGCTCACTCCGGTGACCACAGGTTTTGAGGATAATTCCAACACTCAGATCACCGATGGCCTGAGCGAGGGTGACACAGTCTACATCAGAAGCGCGGCTACTGAGGATGAGGAGCAGCTCACGGATACATCCACAGACTCATCGTCATCGGCGGCATCAGGGGTATCCGGAGATTCAGGGAGCGCTGCATCAGGCACAGGCGCAGGGTCTTCGGGACAGCAGAGCCCGGGAAACATGGGTGGTGATATGCCGCAGGGAGCAATGCCAAACGGTTGATGAATCACGCCGCCGCATTATGATACTGCGTTCAGGCATGGAGGAAAACATGCAAAACAAGAGTAACATGCAAAACAAGAGTAGATCGGGCAACAGAAAGAAGTCGGGAAGCAAAAAGGGCAGGGCGCTGTTCTTTGCTGTTATTGCAGCGGCTCTTGCAGCAATTATTGTAATTGTGATAGTTGTAAAAAAGAGCAGTGGAAGCAGCGATGAAACTGCATACAGAGAAGTGACAGCCACAAAAGGCCCTCTGACTGTAGGCATTTCCGAGGATGGAACAGTTGAAGTCGGAACAACGGATCAGACATTTGACCTTGATATATCCGCATATACGGGAAGCACCAGTACTACAACGACTGCTACGGCAGGCGGGATGAATATGGGCGGAGGCGGTATGCCGGGAATGCAGAGCTCATCCACATCGACATCAGGGACATCAACATCGGAACGGTCACTGACTGTGGAGGAAGTACTTGTTTCGCAGGGACAGGAGATAACTGAGGGAGACGTCATAGCGACTCTCGATGCAGAAAGCGTGGCAAGCATCCTGAGCGATCTCACTGCGGATGTTTCTAATGCTCAGCTTTCACTGGAAGAGGCTACAACGAGCAAATCAGATACTGATGGTACAGCAACAGCTCAGTATCAGCTTTATCAGACATACGGAACATATGCCGATGCGGAGCTCGCATCTGCAGTACAGGATCTTCAGGACGCTGTGGATTCGGCGCAGCAGACTGTCGATGATGATACGGATTCACTGGCAGCGCTTCAGGAAGATCTTTCAGATGACCAGAATGATCTCGCTGAGACAAAGACACTGCTTGATAATGCACAATATGCTGTTGATAATACATCATCTGACGGCACCGGGCTTTACGCATGGATGACAGCCAGGAATACACTTGAGGATCTTCAGGATCAGTATGACGACCTTGAGGATGAGATAGATGACCTTAACGATCAGATTGATGATATGAATTCGACTCTTGAGACTGACCAGCAGACACTGACCACGGCTCAGAAGGCACTTAGTACCGGCACTATAGATGCACAGACAGAATATGACACAAAGATGCTTTACTCAGAGAGCGCTGACAGTTACTACAGTAACACCACAGGCCAGAGCAATCTCAATCTTGAAATTGCTCAGGATGATTATGACACGGCAGTTGATAAACTTGATGAGTTCAACAGTGTCATACAGGACAATCAGATATTATCACAGTACAGCGGTGTTATAGAGGATGTCAGCGTCAGCGTGGGCGACGCACTTCAGACAGGCACGACGCTGCTGTCGATCAATAATTATGATGACATTGAAATAAGTGTTGATGTGAGTTCGGATGATATCAGTGAAATATCAGAAGGGGATACTGTAAATGTTTCCATAGACGCATATCCTGATGAAGAATTCACCGGCACTGTCGATGAGATCGGGGATTCAACATATGACAGCAGTTCCGGCGAAACTACGTACGCCGTGACAGTGCTTGTGGATAATACCGGGAGCAGTCTATACAACGGGATGTCTTCAACTGTGACGTTTATCACAAAGGAGACTCAGAATGTGGTATATGTTTCGAACAGAGCAATCACCAGAGAGAACGGGGTCTCATATGTTTTGAAGAAGGATGAGAACGGGAATGCGGTGAAGACTGAGGTCACGACCGGCTTCTCTGACGGCACTGATGTAGAAATCAAGGAAGGGCTTGAGGACGGCGACACTGTCCTTATCGAAAGCAAGGTGAGCGGCTAATGAGATTATCTGAGGT
>JAQWCI010000106.1 GCA_028706005.1 Lachnospiraceae bacterium | reverse complement strand
GGACACTTTCAGCGTCAAATACTTCGCCGATTTTTTGCTTCCATATGTCTGCATTTGTACTGGTAATGCTCTCCGTGATGTCCATTTTCACCTCCATGCTAAAGTAAATCGACTGAATATCACTATAACACACCCTTCGAATCATCTCCATTTCAATGTTTATTGTGATAGTATGATAACAGGTTCGGAACAGGCAAATTAAGCGGTAAATCAGAGCATTCCGGATGTGGGCATTTCAGGGGGGGCGCAAGAGTGGAAGATTATGCTGATGCATAATCTTTCACTCATCAGGTTTGTAATGCGACAACAGAGCTGTCGCATTACAAACCTGAGTAACACAGCCAGAAAACCGCATCCGCGGATTTTCTGGCGTGTGCCTTCGCAAACTACGCTCAGGCATGAGAGGCAAAGATGAATCTTGATGTTTTGTTTGGGACGGCATCGCAGACGATCAACACTGTTTTGGGTTTTCTGCCGATACCGGGATATTGGCTGATCTTCTCGGGTTCCGTCTTTTCCATCAGCGGACCTGCGGCAAAACTATCGGATCTCACAATAACAAAATGGTGGATGAATTCACAAAGGTCACAGCACAGGCTGCCCAGATGGAAGCATACGCAAGTACGACGGAGAATGTTTTGAATTGTTGGAAAATGCTGGGAATGATGATAATTGTTTTCGTGGCAGCCGCGATAATAAGTCTGGAATTCGTGGATCATGATAAGAGATAGAACAGTCACAGGTATTCATTAACACAAATCACAGGAAACGGAGCTATTCGTATATCATTTGATAAATAGATGCTTTTGACACCTACATCATTATGTTAAAAAATATTCATCGGAGTCAAACAGAAATGACAAGAAAACTCACATACAACCACACAGTTTACGCCTGCTTCATGGGCTACATCGTACAGGCGATAGTCAACAATTTCGTCCCGCTCCTGTTCCTCACATTTGAGGCGCAGTACGGTATTACGCTCGCGAAGATCACGTTCCTTACGACATTTAATTTCGGACTGCAGCTCCTTGTTGATGCGATATCCGCAAAATTCATAGACAGGATCGGTTACCGCGCAGCGGCCGTAATGGCGGATGTTTTCGCGGCAGCAGGGCTTATCCTGCTGACCGTCCTTCCGGATATGACATCTGACCCATTCGTGGGAATACTCATTTCCGTGATGATCTACGCAATAGGCGGCGGGCTCCTCGAGGTGCTCGTGAGCCCGATTATGGAAGCCTGCCCCACGAAGAACAAGGAACAGGCGATGAGCCTTCTTCACTCATTCTATTGCTGGGGTCATGTCGGAGTTGTCCTGCTGTCCACGATTTTCTTTCATTTTGCAGGTATATCAAACTGGAAGATCATGGCACTTGTCTGGGCTGTGGTGCCGCTTGTTAACCTGGTTCTTTTCGCGAACGTGCCGATTAACAGCCTGATCGAGGAAGGCGAGAGAGGCCTTTCTTTCAAAGAACTCGCCGGGCGGAATCTCTTCTGGATTCTTATGATAATGATGCTCTGCGCAGGCGCGTCGGAGCAGGCCGTCAGTCAGTGGGTGTCTTCTTTTGCGGAGGCAGGTCTGGGTGTCAGCAAAACCATGGGAGATCTTTTCGGAACTATGATGTTCGCGCTCTTCATGGGGTTGTCGCGCCTTGTATTCGCAAAGTTCGGGGCAAAACTGAAACTCATGCAGTACATGGTATTCAGCACGATCCTTTGCGTTTCCGCTTATCTTCTTATCACGATTTCGGGAGAATCGTGGCTGGGTCTCATCGGCTGCGCCATGACAGGTTTTGCCGTGGGAATATTCTGGCCGGGCACATTCAGCATGGCAACAGCAAGTATAAGAAACGGCGGAACGATGATGTTCGCACTTTACGCACTTGCCGGTGACGCAGGGTGTGCGCTGGGACCCACTGTGGTCGGCAGAGTCGCGGCCGCAAACGCTGACAATCTTAAGTCGGGAATAACGGCAGCGCTTGTTTTCCCGGTCTGTATGGGAATTGCACTTCTGGCTCTGGCTTTGAACAGAAGAAAAAAAGTGATTTTGCAGTGATGAAAATGTGAGGTTTTGGAATTATAATAGGCAATGAAGTCATCAATATATTGGGAAGGAAATAATGGACATAGAATATCTTTTATTGCTTCAGAATTTTCGCAATTCAATCGGTGGTTCACTTGACACATTCATGTCGATGATATCCAAGCTGTCGGTGGGCGTTATCCCTGTGATTTTCATGTGTATTGTTTACTGGGTCTTCGATAAAAAGGCCGGAAACTTTTTTATCTTCAACTTCGCCGGAACCAGCTTTGTTAACGGACTCATAAAGCTTACGGCCTGCGTGTATCGTCCCTGGATCAGGGATGCCAGGGTAATTCCTGCGGGGGATGCCAAGGTGGCTGCAACGGGCTATTCTTTACCCAGCGGACATACGACATGCGCGACTTCAGTATACGGGACCGCAGCAATATGGCAGTGGAAGAAACGCCGTGCGATTTCAATCGCATTTCTCGTGCTTCTTGCGCTGACTATGTTTTCAAGAAACTACCTTGGTGTTCACACACCGCAGGATGTTATTGTGGCTTTTGTGATGACAGCAGGGGTAATATGTTTTAATGTTTTTCTGATCAATTGGATAGATAAAGACAGGCGCCGTGAAGTGTTGGTGTTTTTCATTGGAATTGCAATTGTTGTAGCCGCGCTTATCTTTTACAATGTCAAAACATATCCTATGGATTATGTTGATGGCAATCTCATAGTTGATCCGATAAAGATGATGCCTGATTCATATAAGTCATCAGGATGGTTCCTGGGATTCGTTATTGGATGGTTCGTCGAGCGCAGGTTTATAGGATTCAAAACAGAAGGCAGTCCCAGAAAACGCCTGATAATTGCCATTATTGCGTTGATACCGCTCTATATAATATATACTTATACATTGCCGGCACTGACCCCGCTTATTGGCAAAGCCAATGCCGATTTTGTGGCTGGTTTCAGTTTATATATTTACATAACTATTCCGGTGCCATTTGTTTTGAAGAAATTAGGGCAATGATCCATCTGTGATCGGTGCAGAAGGTCAGGCTTTATCAGTCTGATCTTCTGGCGTTCCCCCCATAAATAGCACAGCTGCTATGCCCCTCTTTCATTGCGGCATAAAGAGCGGTATCTGCACGACCTGAGTATTCTTCGTAGCTTTCAGCTGCGTTCCCAAGAGCAATACCTGCGGTGCATCTGGTGTGTATATCAGTTCCATTTATAGTGGAAGATGCCAGAGTGGCGCATATCTGCCTGCCCTTTCCAAGTGCGATTACAGGATCGCTCATACCGCACAGCAGTATCATGAAATCATCGCCGCCGATCCTTGCGATTATATCTCTTGATCTTGTAACTCTGCCAAGAGCCTGAGCAACAGAGCGGATGACAAGGTCTCCGGTCGCACGGCCGGATGCTGCGTTGAGCTGTTCCATATTATCGATATCAAGTATCATGACAGCAAATTGCGTATCCCTGGGGAGCTGTTTCACAGCTTCTTTCAGACCGTAACGGTTGTACAGACCTGTGAGTTCGTCCCGGTACACCTTCTCATATAAGGCGCATTTCTGACATTCGAATTCTCTTCTGGCTTTCCAGAATTCTCTCTCTTCGATTGTTTTCTGAACCTGATGCAGCATGAGCTCATCATTGTACGGTTTTGCGACAAAACTGTCAGCACCCATATGCAGGGCGCGAATCTCGTTTTGACTTCCTGTCTCGGTGGTGATGATGACAGGTATCTCTCTGATCATGCCGTTTTCGCCCATCTTTTCCAACACCTGAAAACCATCCATTATCGGCATCAGAAGATCAAGTATAAGGCACGAGACGTCATTTACATGCTCCTGCAAATACTCGCAGGCGTCCCTCCCGTTATCAAAACCTGCGACGTTATAGTAGGGCTCGAGAATCTGGCAGAGAGAATCGCGGCTCTCTTTCATGTCTTCAGCCACAACAACAAAAGGTCTCTTTTCAGAAACTGTTTTGAGGTCAGGAACAATATTATCTGATCCCTGTGGCCTCGTCGACATACATGTCGATGGATGATTATCCATGTAAGAGACAAAGTCGCCTGCAGGCATGGGCTTTGCAAAATAGTAGCCCTGTATCATATCGCAGCCCATAGTCCGGAGCTGCTCATATTCCTCCTGTGTTTCAACACCCTCGGCTATAGACGGAAGCTGCAGCCATTTGGCGAGGCTGACGACAAAACTAAGCACATTGCGCTTGCCGTTGCGCATCCGCTCATTGCCCCTTTGCATAAATCGCATATCGAGCTTGATCATATCTATGGGGAGCTCTGACAGCATATTGAGCGAAGAGTATCCTGATCCAAAATCATCCATTTCAATGAGAAAACCGTTGTCTCTGAGAGTGGATACTGCCGAGATTATTTCCTGAGGATGCTCTGCATATGCTGATTCAGTGACCTCAAGATGTACAAGATCGTGAGGAATGCCAAAACTGTCGACAACGCCTTCTATTACAGCGGGAAGATCATCTACTATGAAGTCAGCACGCGAAACATTGACTGAGATCGGGATGAGCGGAATCCCTTCGTCGCGCCATTCTTTCAGTATTCGACATACTTCTGTCAGCATGTAATTATCGAGTTTTGTGATAAATCCATTGCGCTCGAAGACAGGAATAAAGTCACCGGGAGAAATAAAGCCGAACTCGGGATGACTCCAGCGGACAAGCGCCTCGGCGCCCACTATTGCGCGGGTATCAGTGCAGTGCTTGGGCTGAAGATATACCAGGAACTGTTTTTCCTTAAGAGCGTCCTCCATGAATTCTGAGAGCTGATGCTCGCGGATCACGTGCTGTCTCATTGAATCATTGTAGACGGCAAAATACATTCCATATTGATGCTTGACGGTCTCTTCGGCAAGTTTTGCCCGGTCGCACATATCAGAAACGGAAACAGACCTGTCGGTGACAGGATAAATTCCGAATTTCATCTGGAAGTTTCTGACGGGCGCGTCAGAAAATTCACGGACACCCATATCCATTGCGTCTGACTGTGAAAGATGAGGACAGTAAGATGTCAGGACTATAAATGTATCAGCGCCGAGATGACCGCAGACTCCGTCTTCAGCAGTCTGTTTCTGATAGATTCCGGCGATATATTTGAGCAGCTCATCACCGGCTTCAGTACCATATTTGGCATTGATCATCTTGAAGTCATCGATGTCAGAATAGACGATATAGTATTTCTTATCAGGATTGTTGCTTAGGACTTCTTCAACGTGCTGGTAGAAAAATTCGCGGCTGTACAGCCCGGTGAGATGGTCGACCTCGACCCGGTTAAGGAGCGCTGCATTGTTCCAGAGCCGCATAAGGCTCTGCACCCTGTGTATTACGAGCTCTGCGTTATATGGCTTCTTAAGGAAATCAGAAGCGCCCTTTTCCAGACAGAGAATCTCAGCGTTGCTGTCATCGTTCCCGGTCATTACTATAATGGGAATTGTTTTGATAAGACCATTCCTGTTCATCTCAGAAAGGAAAGTGTACCCGTCCATTACCGGCATAATGATGTCGAGAAGAATAAGAGAGATATCAGAACTCTTATCGTGAAGAATATCAAGTGCCGTCTGACCATTCTCAGCTTCCATGGTGTTATAGCCTGCCGATTGCAGGATCTTACAGAGAATAGCGCGGTTAAGTTTGTTATCATCAACAATCAGAACTGTTTTCTGGGACATTCGATAGGCTCCGTCTTCATCTTTTTAAGTTTTGCTGTAACAGACTTTTACGCTTTATTATACTAAAGTACATTCAGCGCGTCCATCACAACTATGGTGTCATTGATGTTTACCTGTGTGTCCTTCACAACGATATTGCTGTATACTTTATTATATCGCTGAAAGCTGATAAATACAGCAATAAATGCGAGGAGGGATGTCATGATTGAGCTTACGAATGTATCCAAAACATATGGAGGAGGGAACAAGGCTGTCGATGATCTTACATGGACGATTCCGGACGGATCGATCACAGGTTTTATCGGCCCGAACGGTGCCGGCAAAACAACAACGATCCACATGATAACCGGTGTTCTTGCGCCAGATGAGGGGCAGATAAAGATAAACGGAATTGACATAATGAAGGATCCGATCGGAGCCAAGAAGCAGTTCGGATTTGTGCCGGATGAGCCTGATGTATTCCTGCGTCTCAAGGGAATTGAGTACCTGGATTTTATCGCGAATTTATATGATGTGCCGGAGGATTACCGCCGCGATTTTATCGCTAAGACGGCACCTCGCTTTGAGATTCAGAATGCGCTTTCAAGTTCGATAATGAGCATGAGCCACGGAATGCGGCAGAAGGTCATGGTGATGGGCGCTCTCATTCACGATCCGGCTGTGTGGATTCTTGATGAGCCGATGACAGGCCTTGATCCCAAGTCATCATATGTGCTCAAGGAAATGATGCACGAGCATGCATCAGCAGGCAAAACTGTTGTTTTCTCCACACATGTTCTGGAGGTGGCGGAGAAGCTCTGTGATCAGATCTGTATAATCAATCACGGCAAACAACTTTACGAAGGAACGCTTGGTGCGCTCCAGGATCAACACAAAGGGGAAAGCCTGGAAGAGATATTCCTCGCAGAGACGAGTGATGAATAAATACATTTTGCTCACGAAAACCCTGTTCAAGTGTGGAACCGGGATGGGAGCTGCTTCTTCGCAGACTGCCGGGAAAAGAAAAGGGCGTGCTTCAATGTCTGCGCCGCTCATGGCAGTGGTTCTTCTTTTTTGTTTTGCGCCGCTCATGGGGCAGGTCTTTACAAGCTCCAGGCTTACATATGGACTTCTCGCCCCGACGGGGCAGCAGGGCTCTATCATCGGATCGGCTTTATCAATGGGCGCGGTCATGACTCTTGTCTTTGGTGTGTCGATGGTGGTGACCTACTTTTATATGGCCACTGACCTGGGAACATTGCTTGCACTGCCGATTTCGCCGTCGCTAATTGTTGCGGCAAAATTCACGCTTTGCATGGCTTACGAATATCTGATGGTAGTCATGTATACAGGACCGATGGTGGCAGGATATGGCGTGGCATCCGGCGGCGGTCCGCTCTACTGGATCGCGGCTGTCTTTGTCTGCGTGTTGCTGCCTGTCATACCGCTGTCATACGCGGCGGTGATAATAATGATAATTATGCGAGTGTTTCGAAGGCTCAAGAACAAGAAAGTACTGACAGTAATCAGTACGGTGGTCGCTGTAGCGGCAGCTTTGCTGCTGAGCATTTTCGGGCAGAGCCTTTCGGATCAGACAAACGCTGCCGGCGCGCTCAGCGCAGCCAGGCAACTTAATGGGGCTTATTATGTTTTCCCTCAGCTTTACCTTGCACAGGGTGCGCTCGTAGGAGAGAATATTCTGTTGCTGATCCTGTTCATCGCGGCAACGGCTCTTACAATATTTGTCTTCCTTTTGCTGGCCCGTGTCCTGTATATAAAGGGCGCGATGGGAATGTCTGAAGTTTCGTCTAAACGTCGCGCTCTAAGCCGGGGCGAGACCAGGAAGTTCATGAAAAAGGACGGGGCTTTCGGCTCGTATGTCAGAGTGGAGATCGCAAAGGTCCTGCGCTCGCCGGTCTATTTCATGAACGGTGTGATGATGGGCCTTTTGTGGCCTCTGCTCATTGGAATAATACTGATCGCCGGTTCCGCGGATTCGTCCGGCTCTGCCGACGCTGCCTCAAGCTCAGCCATCACCTCCAGTGCTGCCGTTGCCTCCGGCTCAGCCATCACCTCCAGTGCTGCCGTTGCCTCCGGCTCAGCCGCCGCATCCAGTGCTGCCGCTTCCTCCGGCTCAGCCGCCGCATCCAGTGCTGCCGCTGCCTCCGGCTCAGCCACTGCATCCAGTGCTGCCGCTGCCTCCGGCTCAGCCGCCGCATCCAGTGCTGCCGCCGCCTCCGGCTCCGCCGCCGCCTCCAGTGCTGCCGCTGCCTCATGCTCAGCCATCGCCTCCAGTGCTGCCGCTGCCTCAAGCTCAGCCATCACCTCCAGTGCTGCCGTTGCCTCCGGCTCAGCCGCTGCATCCAGTGCTGCCGCTGCCTCCGGCTCAGCCGCCGCATCCAGTGCTGCCGCTTCCGGTGGTGCTTCGTCTTTAGGCAATATTCTGTCGTATTTTACTGAGAAAGCGGAGG
>JAQWCI010000105.1 GCA_028706005.1 Lachnospiraceae bacterium | reverse complement strand
AAGGGCATAAACCCTCACTATCACTGCATAATCAACGTGGATAAAAAATACATATGATATGTGCTATTGAAAATCTTTAATTTCTTTAGCAAGGCTAAAGGGAATATATTCTCCAGGTTTTGTTTCCTTATATGCTGTTTCGCTATGCATATAATTTACTATGTCAGTAGCACTAAAATGTATAAATTTAATGATTACAGCATTCAAAATGTTCAAATCATCATCCGACAATGATGAATAGTCATGTTTATCGGTTTCATAAAAATGTAGCATGACATTGTCATAATGTTGACTCGTTTCTTCACGCATATTCAAATTTTCAAGGCTAACAAGTGAATAATGGCCTACCGGAAGAGCCCCCATAGGCTCATGTACATAAACAAGACCTGTAATTGCAGCACCATAATTCTTATAAGAAAGCGCATCTGTATACCACAACAATTTCATTAACTTTACTTTATAAAGATTAGCAATTTTTTTTGCCATAAACGATATACATGCTTCAATTTTATCAATATTCAAAGTCTTATATCCGTTCAAATCAGATGGATCAAGTAAATCAATATAATGGCTTATTAAAACTTTTCTGGACAAATACTCTTTGCCATATAAATTGATATTTTCCTTTATTCTGTTTCGAATCGAAACAATTCTTGTATCTGAGAATTTATTCCTATTCTTTTCCAGCATTTCCATTGCTTCCAAAGGACTATCCTTAACAAGTCGCAACATAGTATCATAAGCTTCATCTTGTATGGCTTTGCTTTCATAACGAGAAATTGTTGCCTCTCCCCACCCCAATAATCTTGCAAATTCAACTTGTGACAAATCATACTTATCACGAATTCCAACAATCTCATTTGATGTCAAAAGGCCATGCTTAACGCGATACGCATTTCTTGCAGCCAAAAGATTCTTATTTGTCATATATGGCAATTCAAATTTGTTTTCTTCATCATCAGCAACATTAGGGCAATAAAAGTATTCTTCTTTATACTCAATTTCATCGTCCTTTATTATAATTTTTGCTATATGTTGTCTTTCTTCAACTTCATGACTTTTGTCACAAATAGGACAATTCATATATACTTTTCCAATAAGTGTGCTGTTTGTCATCTCTTCGACCTCCTTTACAAAGTCTATCTATATGGGAACTCCATTAAATGCTCTGCATAGTGAAAAGATACACATAAAACACGTTCTGCATCTATTTCTCTGATTTTTAATTTTATGTAAATCTGTTTACCGTTAATATCCTTCCCAAAAACAAATAAAAGTGGTGGATTGAAATCATCTCTATCGAATAATGTTTCAGAATATTCACTAGCACTTAGTTCCTTAAGTCTGTCTACTACATCGGATGTATCATAATCCAAATCAATCAGTGTATATGGTGTTGAAAAGCGTTCCTTGTTATATTGTTTGTTACTTTGAATAAGAACAAAATTCTCATTTATATCAAAAGAGTCACTCAATAAAATACCCTTGAGTTTGTCTAAGAATGCATCAACATCCTTTTTTACTGATCTGATTGTCGTCTTTATGGTAAAATTCCCTCCGCATACGCTATCAATTGATAGTATACGTGGAGGGGCTCAAATTGTCAATTTCTATTTTCTTCTGGCTGCCATATTTCCAAACATGCCTTTCTACAGATATTATGGTCTTCCTTCGTTGAAACACTGACCTTTATTCTTCTTTTCCACCTCATATGTGACGATAACCAACGCTCTTCCACTGCCTATTGTTACTGTAGCGCCATGACCTTCACCATCATCCGCATCAGGATCGAACTCATTGCTCATCCCGATTGGAAAGGTATTAGTAAGCGTATAGTCGTCCAGTCCATAATGCAGACCTGTTTCCGTGACTCCAGTGCATGAGTCGCTCATCGCAAAAAGTGCCAGCATTCCGGTCATTCCCCTGCTGAAACGCTTTGTCTCCCTGCCGCACATTGCAAAGACCATACACTTATCATCAAACATATATGCCTCTGCGCCCATACCTTTAGCATATATCAGTGTCTGAATATTGGCTATTGTGTGATCAAGTCTGTGACCCATCGCGCCATACAGGTCAAAGCGCTTAAATCCAAGCTTCAAGCCAAACTTAAGCGCATATAAACTGTCCGTGTCATCTTTCTCAACAGGAAGCTCTATGACTCTGTCCGGGCGACTTTCTCTAAACTCAGATATCATATCAGACATCGATTCGTCCACAGAATCAAAATCCCCGATCAGATAATCGGGGACTACACCGAGCATTTCAAGGTACTTAAGACCTGCATCAACAGCGATAACAATGTCATCATCTCCGACTTCGATCTCAAGCGGCGTGAACTCGCCGGCACACATCAGTATGCATTTGCCCGATCTGATACTATTACCAATGGATCCATGATTTTTTACATGCGTATCTGTCATATTAATTCCTGTAAAATGATATCAGTCTTTCTTGTTCTCAGTCTCTTCAACTTCATCAGTATCCTTCTGCTCGAGGAACTTCTTCCTTGTCACGAAGTTGTAGACCATAACGATTGCCGTCGCTGCTACCTTGGCGCCTGTGTACATCATGTTGTAATTCATGTTCTGCTGCAGCCACTCGCTGTGACCGTAGATGACAACTGTGCAGAGAGCAATGATAAGCTGGTTTATGACAAGTCCGATAACGCTCAGAACGAGGAATATCGTAAATTCAGCTTTGCGATTCAGATTCTCCTTGCGCTGGAAAACAAATTTAAAGCTGAGCAGATAGTTCACAATTACAGATACAGTAAAGCCAAGTGCTGCTCCAATCTGCGAGCCAATCTCAAAACTGTTCTGTCCGAATGGTGAAACAGCCATGATTGCATTGAGAGTAACAATACCGACAATATAATCAATAAAGAAACAGACAAAACCTACGATTCCGAATTTAATGATCTGGTCAAATAGTTTTTTCATTTGATATCTTTGAGAACCCCCTTGTTCTTAGCAAGATAATCTACAAGCGAAATAACTGTCAGCAAAAGCGCTATCCACATGATGATCTGTGTAAGAATGCTGAGCGTCGGCAGATCAGCGATCATGAGAATAACCATGATCATCTGAAATGTAGTTTTGAATTTGCCCCAGTAACTGGCAGCAATAACAGTTCCTTTTTCTGCAGCCACAAGCCGGAATCCGCTGATAATGAACTCTCTGCAAACTATTATAACTACGATCCAGGCAGGAATCTTGCTCAGTGCAACAAGACAGATCAGCGCTGAAATGACCAGCATCTTGTCTGCGAGCGGATCCATGAACTTTCCAAAATCAGTGATGAGATTGTATTTTCTCGCGATCTTTCCATCAAGCAGATCTGTGAGACTGGCAACAACAAAGATGGCAAGGGCAATCCATTTGCTCATATCTCCTGCTACCGGCCACATCATAAATACAACAAAGAAAGGTATCAGTATAACTCTGAATATTGTCAGTTTATTTGGCAGATTCATTTATTGACCTCCGTTATTACATTCATTGCCAGATTATTGTTCATCCCCATTATATATACTTCCAATAAGATCATATCCGTCAGCACCGATGATCATCACGGTGACAAAGTCTCCTGTCATCAGTTCTGTTCCGGGCTCCGCCTCTATGAAAAGCATTCCATCGACATCGGGTGCGTCCCGGTAAGTTCGGGCCGTGTAGATTTCATGCCACTTGTCCGCGCGTCCACTGTCCGTCCCGTCATCGGCAAGTCTCCCCTCGACAATCGCTTCGAGGATCTGGCCTTTCATCTTTCTGGCTTTTCTGAATGCTATTTCCTGTTGAAGACTCATGATCTCATCTCTGTGATGCTTCTTGACAGATGCCCTGATCTGAGGCTTCATCTTTGCTGCAGGAGTACCGTCCTCTTTTGAGTAAGTGAATGCTCCGAGACGATCGAACTTCATTTTCTTTACGAAAGCCACCAGTTTCTTCTGATCATCTTCAGTCTCTCCGGGAAAACCTGTGATAAGTGTGGTTCTTATGCATATGTCCGGAATCTTATTTCGAAGTTTTCCGATGATTTCTTCAAGCTCTGCCCTCGTCGTTCTCCGGCCCATGCGCTTTAATATCTCATCAGAAGCATGCTGGATCGGCATATCAAGGTAATGAACTATCTTAGGCTGCGCAGCAATGGTATCAATCAGCTCGTCCGTGATTTCTTCAGGATAGCAGTACAGAATCCTGATCCAGCGGAATCCATCTATCTTGCAGAGTTTGTTTAGAAGTTCAGGCAGCTTCTTTTTGCCATACAGGTCAACCCCGTAAACTGTTGTTTCCTGAGCTACCAGAATAAGTTCCTTAACGCCCTGCGCTGCAAGATCATTTGCCTCGGCCAGTAATTCATCAATTGGCACACTTCTGTATGGCCCTCTGAAACCAGGTATCGCGCAGTAAGTGCAATGTTTATCGCAGCCTTCCGCTATCTTTAGATAAGCGACCTGCCCGCCTGCAGACAAAACACGTTTCTGCCCGCCATGCTCGGGTCTGTCGAGTGGCTCAATATACAGGTGCGCGTCCTTATTGATACATGATTTCAGGACCTCATCAACTGCCAGACTTATCTCATCTATTGCCGACGTCCCAATGATGGCATCAACTTCCGGAATCTCGTTCCTGATATCGCTCTGATAACGCTGAGCCATACACCCGGCAACAATAAGAGCTTTCAGACTGCCCTTTTTGCGGCGGTCTGCAAGCTCAAGAATTGTCTGGACGCTTTCCATCTGTGCGTCCTTAACAAAACAGCAGGTATTGACTACTGCAATATCTGCTGTTTCTATATCATCTGTGAAGGCGTATCCGTGTTCTGAAAGGGCGCCCGTCATTTTCTCCGAATCCACGAGATTCTTGTCGCAGCCCAGAGATACGAAATAAATACTATTCATTAATTATCGTCCGACGATCTGTCTGAGGATTCATCACGGTCACTGTCATCCTGATCCTCATCCTTGTCAGCCTCTTCCTCCGCTGTTTCATCGTCAGTAGCGTCAGCATCAATATTCTCGTTGAGGTCATCTTCTGAGACAGCAGTAATTGTTCCCTTAGTATAAACTGAAGCGAAATCATCAATGTCAGCATCATCATTGGGAAGGATCTGGATCTTATCCTGCCAGAGCTCGTCGACTGCTATTGAAAGCGGCTTCTCCTTGGGCTGTGTCTCAACAAGCGGCTCGGCGCCCTGTACTATCTGACTTGCTCTCTTTGCCGTAGCCATAACAACTGAATAGCGGCTGCTGATGACAGGCTCTTCGCCTTCTTCTACGCCCTTATTTACAACTTTCATAAGTTCAACATAGTTCGGATGCAACATACTCATAATTTAAGGATCTCCTCTTCAAAACATATATGCGACTGATATTCTAAACACCTACGCCATTATATGGCAACAATATTGTCTGCGCAATCATCAAAACATTATACACAACTTAGGCAAATAATGCCAAAATTATTTAATTTCGAATTTATGCTTCCAAATTCCAAATTTATGATTTGTTTTCAGTTTTGCCCTCTGATGTCCTGACATATTCCTTTATCAGCTCGTCAAACCCCTTCTGCAGGCCATCTATGAGTGGTTTGTTCCTGTATGGCGCATGTTTTGCCGACTTGATTATAGTATCTATCTCAGCCGCGCATTCAGCCTGTTTATTGTTCTCATTGACTATTATGTAATCGTAGTTATTGATGATATGTGATTCCTGTTCAGCCTTGCGAAGCCGGCCATAAACAGCTTCCGGGGTCTCTGTGCCGCGCGACATCAGGCGCTTCGATAATTCTTCTGCATTTGGTGCTGTAATAAAGACCAGTATGGCTTCGGGAAATATCCTCTTTATCTGGGCTCCACCCTGCGATTCGATCTCGAGTATTACGTCTTTACCCTCTTCGATCTGCTTCTTAACGAACTCTTTGGGCGTTCCGTAATAATGATCGACAAATGCAGCGTATTCCAGCAGACCGCCATTCGTGATCTTTTCTTCAAATTGCTCCGTTGAGACAAAGAAATAGTCTTTTCCTTCAACTTCTCCGTTCCTTGGCTGTCTTGTCGTCATCGAGATAGAAAGAGAATAGTTGCATCCAAGTTTCATGAGTTCCCTGACAACAGTGCCCTTCCCGGCTCCTGAAAATCCTGATATCACAGATAGACTTCCCTTTGTCATTAAAACCTCCAAAATTTGTAACGTTTCACCAGTATAATCAAATGATGGTCATGCAAGCAGAAACTAATTAAATTCATAAACCGATTAATAATTCTACGTAAACAATTATTCACAGTATTTATCTTACTCGTCCTGCGAATTGTCTTCGTCTTCCGAAGCTCTTCCACGAATGGTATCAGGAAGAAGCGCCGAAAGAACGACAGTATTATTCTCCATAACAAGGACAGCCTTTGTTTTGCGGCCCTGTGTTGCATCGACCACACGCCCGCCCGTCTTCGTATCCTGTATAAGACGCTTTACCGGTGCCGAATCAGGACTGACTATAGCCACGATCTTTCCGGCATTTACAATATTTCCAAATCCGATATGTATAAGATTATTCAATGTTCTGAATTTGCTCCCTTACCTTCTCTATAGTTGTTTTGAGCTCTATGCCCCTGTTTGAGACCTCGAGATCATCAGTTTTTGAGAGGATTGTATTTGATTCTCTGTTCATCTCCTGGGCAAGAAAATCAAGTTTGCGTCCAACACCTTCATCCATCTGAAGCGGCTTACCATCAGCAGACTTTTCTTCGAGAATCAGTCTCGTTGCCTGGATATGACTGCGGAGCCTGACCAGTTCTTCATCAACACAGATCTTATCAGCATATATAGTCACTTCCTGGAGGATGCGGTTCTCATCCATATTGACAGTTCCGAGTAGTTCCTCGACTTTGGCGTGAAGCTTATCCTGATATGACTTCACAATTTCGGGAGCCTTTTCAGCTATGAAATCAACACATTTATCCATACCATCAAGTTTTGACAGGAGGTCTTTCCTGAGGAACTCGCCTTCGCGTGTTCTTGTCTCCATGAGCTTCTCTGCCGCACCATCTATTGCCGACTGCACAAGACCCCAGAGCTCCGTCTCATCAGTGCTGACATCTTCCGTTGTGAATATTTCGGGGAGGCGCGCCAGCGATGATACTCTTATATCATTGTCAAGATTGAAATCCTCTCCCATCTTTCTGAGGAACTCTACGTATTCAGCGGCTACTGCTTTATTGTATTTGACAGTTACATCAGATGAAGAAAGATCCTGATAACTGATGTAGATATCGACTTTGCCGCGCTGCAGGTACTTCTTGAGCTCAGCTCTTATCTGTGCTTCCATCGAATTGAACTGTCTCGGCATCTTCATCGAAACATCAAGATACCTGTTATTGACCGATTTTATCTCCACTGTGACCTTGCGGTCCGCCTGCGCCACCTCGCTCCGGCCAAAGCCTGTCATACTCTTTATCATTTTTATATGGATCCTCTCTGTCAGATTTCTTTCATCCAAAGTCCATGCAGATTGCAGAACTCATATGCTGCTACCGCTGCGTCACCATCAGCAACTGTAAACTCAGCCTTTGGCTCATCTCCGGGCTTCAGAGAGACCATCTGGAATCCCTTCTTTGTCTCCAGCAGTATGAACTGAATATAATGAGTATCGATCATCGGGTGAGCGACCTCACCGACCCTGACTGTTACCTTAGTTCCATCAACAGCAACTACGGGAACATGTTTCTCAAGTGCCGCATCTGTCTTGTTGGGAACAAGCTCTGTCATAGTCTGTCCGCAGCATGAAAGCGGAGCTCCTGAATCCACTAACTTTACAACGATATTTCCACATAACTCACATCTGTAAATTTTCATATGATCATCCTTTCCGGTGAAGGCGTAAATAACCAGCAACTTCACCAACCCCAAATACCAATACATTGTTGATTCTACGTAATTGAATTGAAGCTCATGTAAGATTTATTATAGTCAATTCTGCTTCATAATTCCACATATAATCTCGAATGAACGGTCCTATGTATTCATGTGGTACTTGTTCACAGGTATGCTTGCGTCAGCTGTGGTTACCGGGCGCGCTTTCTTACCCGCGAATTCGACGGTCTGCCCCATTTCGCGGGTAAACCCGCTGAAGTCTCTCTTGCCAGACTCGCTTTCTTACCCGCTAATTCGACGGTCTGCCTCGTTTCGCGGGTAAACCCGCTGAAGTCTCTCTTGCTAGACTCGCTTTCTTACCC
>JAQWCI010000104.1 GCA_028706005.1 Lachnospiraceae bacterium | reverse complement strand
AGGGGACTGGTGGCGGGAAAGCCCTGCCCTGTCTGCGGTTCCATGGAGCATCCTTCACCGTGCCTGATCTCAGGCAATGAAGAGAGCGTGAGCGAGGATATGCTTAATGCGGAGGAAGAAAAGCAAAAGGGCCTCGGGAGCAAACAGGAGGAAGCGTCGGTAAAGGCGGGATCGGCCTCTGCTGCCCTTAAAGAGAAACAGAACAGATATGATGATGCAGCAAATGCGCTTGTGAAGCAGATAGGAGAATACTACAAGGGAGAAGCACCTGAGGAAGTCAGCACTGCGTCATCTCCGAAAGAATACAGCAGGATCCTGTCAGATTCGAAGGCTGAGCTTGAGAGGAATGAGACCCGTCTCAAAGCTGCAGCGAAGGAGAAAAAAGAGCTGACTGAAAAACTGGCGGGCGCAGACAGCGAAAGAAGCAGGCTTAAAGAGGTCTTTGGTAAACTGTCTGAAACAGCTGCTATATCATCAGGAGAATACGAGCGCGCAAGGAGCGCACTTTCGAGCATTGAGGGAACAAAGGATTTTGGCACAGAGCAGGAAGCTGCCGATGCACTTAAGGCGGCAGAACTTGTTTTGAATGAAAAGGATACTGCCTTGAAGGCGGCAAAGAAGGAGCTTGAAGCTGCAAGGAACGCAAGGGATTCCGTGACGGCTCTCATTGAGCAGTATAAAAAGGACATTCCGCTTCATGAGCAGGAACTTTCCGGACGGCAAAAGTCATATGAGAACATTATGAATCAAAAAAATATGACAGAGGTCGAATGGAAAGAGATAACAGTGAAGCACGGACGCGAAGAAACAGAAGAACTGAGAAAAGAGTGCGCGGATTTTGACAGAAGGAAAACTGCGGCGGAAACGCTGAAGGACGCAGCGCTAAAGGCCATAGACAAAAGGCCGAGACCTGATATGGAACTGATCGCAGGAGATGTAGCCGCGGCAGATGCTGCCTATAGCGCAGCCTCTGACAGCGCAGCCGCGCTTGAATCCGAAAGACGAAACAACAGGAGTATTTATGAAAGACTTTCTCCGGGCGGAGAGAGGATAAAGAAAGCCACAGATGAATATGACAGGGTGAACCGCCTGTATGGAAGGGTGTCGGGAAAAGTCTCAGGAAGCAGGATGGATCTGGAGACATATGTGCAGCGCTATCATCTTGAAAGAATACTGCGCAGCGCGAACAGAAGGTTCACGGCAATGACTGCCGGCCAGTTCGAGCTCCGCATGGTAGATATTGAAAGAGCCGGAGAGGGCAGGAACAGAGGACTCGATCTCATGGTCTATTCATTTGTCACCGGGACGGAACGTGATGTTATGACACTTTCAGGCGGCGAATCATTTATGGCGGCTCTGTCACTGGCTCTTGGAATGGCTGACAGGATAAAGGAGAGCTCGTCCTCGGTAAACCTTGACATACTGTTCATTGACGAGGGTTTCGGGTCTCTTGATGACAGATCAAGGGAGCAGGCGGTAAAGGTGCTTGTTGAGATGGCTGAAGGATCAAAGCTCATCGGGATAATCTCACACGTGACGGAACTCAAGCAGGAAATCGAAGATCAGCTGATCGTGACAAGAGATGATGAAGGCAGCCACACTGCCTGGAGGATCAGTTGAAAATGAAGCTCCTTTTTGCACCAATGGAAGGACTGACCGGGTATACGTACAGGAACCTGCATCACACCTGTTTTGGAGGCGTCGATGCCTACTATACGCCGTTTATCAGCGCCGGACAGAATTTTAAATTTCAGAACAAAGAGCGGGCGGATTATTCTCCGCTCAATAACAAAACTATCATTGACGATGGCATTCAGGTGATTCCCCAGGTGATGACCAACAACGCCGAGGCGTTCTGCTGGGCAGTAATGAAGCTTTCGGAATCAGGATACAGGGAAGTAAACCTGAACCTGGGATGCCCGTCGGCAACTGTCGTATCACGCGGGAAGGGCGCGGGGTTCCTCAGGAACACTGACGCGCTGGATCTTTTCTTTGAAGAAGCTTTCGACGGTCTGTCGAAGGCCGGCAATACTGACACATCCATAACTGTCAAAACAAGGATAGGAGTGTCTGATCCATCAGAGGCCGGAGACATAATAAGAGTTTACAATCGTTACCCGATATCAGGAGTCATCATTCATCCCAGAGTCATGAAGCAGGCATACGAAGGAACCCCGGACATCGATTGTTTTGCCGCATGTCTTGAGGAGAGCAGACATCCTGTATGCTACAACGGGGACATAAGAACTGCGGCGGACTATGAGTGGATATCAAAGAAGTTCGGAGACCGTATTTATGCTGTCATGATGGGACGGGGACTTATTGCGGACCCGGCGCTTGCGCGTGAGATACGCGGGGGCGAAAGGCTTGGCCGCGGGGCGCTGATGGCATATACGGATAAGCTGTATGCCGGATATAAAGAGCTATTTGGAAGCGATGTAAATGTGCTCCATAAGATGAAGGAAATCTGGACATACGAGGGAAGATCATTTGAAGGCAGTGAGCCTTATGTACACAGAATACTGGTGTCAAAACGCGTAGATGATTATGAGAATGCTGTGCGAAGACTCTTCGATGAGTGCAGGATAAAGGCGTCTGGAGAGCACAGCGATGCATGGAAATACGATATATACAGGTAGCTCCGAAGAGATTGATATGCTAGAATAATTAACAGGTGCAGTCAAAGAAAATCACTGCATAAAAGCACCATCCAGAGAGGAATTTAAACTATGAGATTATCAAAGAAAACTGCGTTCGGCATACTGCTGGGAGCAATACTTTGCCTTGGAGCGGCATTTGCTGCGCCGGTATCAACTGTTGTGGCCAGCGCGGCGGCAAGGACGGTGTCGATTGACAGCTGTCTTATATCAGGCGGCAATGTAAATGTGACTGTATCATCGAGCAACATTCCATCCAGCGATGACGGGAAATATTATGTTTTTGCTGATGAGGTGTATGAGGACGGACCGGTCGGCGAGGTCGTCGCGACTGCAAGGGTCGGCAGCACGGCAAGCTTTTCTTTCCCGCTTAATCTCAACGTCTCGGGCGATAACCTGAACCGCAAATTCATAATCGCCGTCAGGCAGGGCGGAAGCTATGCTCAGGTCAGCAACGAGCATTACATAACGAACCCGGAAGCGGCATCAACAACAGGAGCGGTAAGACTTGACCATGGCATAAAGGGCCTGCTTCCTTCGAATGTGGGGATGGACTGGCAGCTTGAAGACCTGGGAATTCAGCAGGTCGCGTACAATGTTTATCTCGGAGACATAGTCGGGGAGACGACGGACGCATCCCACCCTACGATTTATTATGATTATGACGGTGCTACATATTCTTTCAACGGTGCTGAGATATACAAGCTGGATGCAATAATCTGGTGGTTTACATATAAGGGATTTCAGACAAATCTGACGATCCTGAATTCGCTCGGGGGTCAGGGCGCGGATCTCATACATCCGCTGTCACGTGACAAACTCTCAATGGATTGCCCGTGCTATGCATTCAATACCGCTGAGAGCGGCGGGGCAAAACATCTTAAGGCCGTCGCGGCTTTCCTTGGCCAGCGCTATAACGGGACGCAGGATCACGGGCAGGTAGACAACTGGCTTATCGGGAATGAAGTCAATGCCCGTTCAGAGTGTTTTTACATGAGCAACACTGATCTTGATTTTAACGTGAGTGCATATAATAAGGCGTTCAGGATCTTTTACAACGGGATCAAGAGCATGAATTCCACGGCGCAGGTTTATATCCCTCTTGATCAGGAATGGGGACGCAAATCGAACCCGGGGTGCTTCCTTTCGAAGGATTTTCTGGATTCGTTCAATTACTACATTACACGTGAAGGCAATATCGACTGGGGTCTTGCTTTCCATCCATACAACGCGCCGCTCTTTGATGCGTATACATGGCAGCAGCAGGCAATATATGTAAATCAGACCGTGAGCACTCCATATATCACGATGGAAAATCTTAATGTTCTCACAGATTATATGCAGCAGGCTTCAATGCTCAGCCCGACAGGCGCGGTGCGCAGTATAAGCCTCTCTGAGATAGGCTTTACGTCAGCTGAAGGCGAGGATCTTCAGGCGGCTTCAGTTGTATATGGCTACATGGTGGCAGCAAACAATCCGTTCATAGACGGCTTCATACTTTACCGCGAGACAGACAACGAGAAAGAGATGCTCACAAATATCATCCAGGGACTCTGCAATACAGATGGGTCTCCCAAGATGGCGTATGATTTTTACAAATATATTGATACCGCCCAGGCGGCCACATACAAGCAGAAGGCGAGCAATATCATAGGGGCTGATGTGGATACGCTGGTCGCGAATCATGTATTCATGACAAGAAATTAATGCGAAAGGCTTTGCCTTTCGCATACGAAGTGAGGTGACACAAATCATGCTTCCGACTGATCCGAATATTTTATACAGTTATCTGAATACAAAGCTTCGCAATGATTATTCGTCCATCGCCGCACTTTGTGATGATATGGATGAGGATGAGAGCGAAATAATGAGGCTGATGGAAGCCGCAGGCTTTCATTATGACGCGGGAAGAAATCAGTTCGTATAGATTTCCGGTAACTTACTGGTTTGTCATGAGATTGGTGATATTTACTATGCGATGATGCAAAGTATTAAAAAAATCTAAAATATTTATTCAATTTTGCTAAAAATATGCTTAACCGAACCGGCATCAGATGGTATATTGACGATAAATGGATTGTTACTGCGATGCAGGCAAAACCAAATTTTACATTTTTTGTAAAATTTGGTTTTTTTTATAGGTTTTTATGAAATTTGTTTTGAGGTTTTGAATGATTATTGAACATGTGATCAATAACAACATAGTGAGTTCACTTGATGGAGACAATGAAGTTGTTGTAAGCGGAAGAGGAATCGGATTTGGCAGGCGCCCAGGAGATCCTGTCGATGATTCAAGGATAGAGAAAATCTATCGTATGGATACAAAGGAGCAGATGGGAAAATTCAAGGACATTCTTGCCAGTGTTCCGCCGGAGTGTCTGAAGATCTGTGATGAGATCATAGCTGATGCTACCAAAGAATTAAATGTAGAGCTTAACAGAAATATATATGTGACACTTACGGATCACGTTAATTTTGCTCTTGAAAGATACGACCAGGGAATGGATTTTGAGAACATTCTGACAGAGGAAGTCAGTAATTATTATCCTAACGAGTTCAGGATCGGACTCAAAGCTGTTGAGCTGATCAAGAGAGAGACAGGGAAGGATCTGCGAAGAGACGAGGCGGCATCAATAGCTCTGCATATAGTCAGCACGGAGCTCAATACAAAGATGAGCGTAGCTTATGGATTGACACAGATGGTGAAACAGATCCAGACAATCCTCGAGCGTGATATAGATATGAGCAATGAAGAAACTCGCAGAGGATTTGAGGAGATGGTTCCAAGCTTCAAACATTTCGCATACAGAGTCATTGCTGATCAGCAGTACCAGTCAGAAGATGACCAATTGTACGAGTTTATCAGAGATCATTATCCAAGACAATACGAGTGCTGCACACAGATTGAGAAATATGTAAATGATATGTTTGGAAAAACAGTATCAAACGAAGAGAAGAATTATATGGTCATGAAATTCAGACGTCTGGATTTCAAAAATAAAAGTAGTTGAAGAGGAGCAAGTATGGGTCTGTTTGATAAGTTCGTTAACAAGAAAACTGTAGAGGGAATAATTCTCGGAGCTCCTGTATCTGGAGAGATCATTGATATAACAGAAGTCAGTGATCCGACATTTGCGGAGAAAATCCTGGGCGATGGAATAGCAATAAGACCGTCTGAGGGAAAGTTCTACGCACCATGTGATGGAACACTGGAATCTCTGTATCCGACTGGACACGCTTATTCAATCAGCAGTGAAGACGGCGCTGAGCTCCTTGTCCATATCGGAATCAACACTGTTGAGCTTAAGGGCAAGCATTATTCAGTACATGCAAAACAAGGACAGAAAGTCAGGAAAGGTGATCTGCTTGTTGAGGTCGATCTCGATGTTGTGCGCGGTGACGGATATGATGTCGTGACGCCAATGATCATCATGAACAGCGGGGATTACAGCAAAATGAACAAGGCCAGCGGCGAAGTCAGGGCGCTCGAAAACGTGCTCACTCTCATAAAGTAAAAAGGTAAGGGACTTATGGAAGAGATAAAGGGACAAAGCGCAGCAGAAGGAATTGCGATAGGGAAGATACTTGTGTATAAAAACCAGCAGATTTCTGTTGATGAACACAAGGTGGATGATCCTGATAAAGAATTTGAAAGATTTATTACGGCAAGGGATAAGAGTGTTAATGAACTTGTAAAGCTGAAAGAACTTGCTGATTCCAAAACCGGTAAAGAGAGTGCGCAAAATTTTTACCATGCAGAAAATGCTGTTGCTGGATCCTGATTTTGAGGATGCAGTGAAGGATGAGATCATAGGACAACACAGCAATGCAGTGTTTGCCGTCAAGAAAGCAGGAAAAGATCTTGCTGATTTCTTCTCTGCCATGGAAGACAACGAGTACATGCAACAAAGATGTGCGGATTTTCTTGATATTTCGGACAGGATCGCACGTGTCCTCGAAAATGCAGATTGTAATCTGAGCACTATAGATGAGCCGGTAATCCTGATGGCTGACGATCTGACACCGGGAGAGACCATACAGATGGACACGACAAATGTTCTGGCATTTGTCACAGGCGGAGGATCAGTAAATTCACACACGGCAATTCTCGCAAGATCAATTGGCATTACAGCAGTTGTGAACACAGGCGTTGAGGCTGACACGAAGCTCAACGGACACATGGGAATCGTTGACGGAGACATGGGAAGGGTACTGATCGATCCGGAAGACGAAATTCTTGAAAAGTACGAAGAAAAACTTAAGAAATACAATGATGAGAAAAAGTCACTGGAGGAATTGAGAACAGTAAGTACAGTGACCAGGAGCGGCAGGAAGATCGATCTTTATGCCAATGTCGGAAATATTCAGGATGTCGTAAGAGCCGTTGATTCCGGAGCTGACGGGATAGGCCTTTTCAGAAGTGAATTTCTTTATATAGGAAAGGCGGATTTTCCATCAGAAGAAGAGCAGTTTGAAAGCTATAAAAAGGCCGCTGAATTAATGAACGGCAAAGAAGTCATCATCAGGACACTCGATATAGGAGCTGACAAAAAGGCGGATTATCTGAATCTCGGTAAAGAAGAAAATCCGGCGATGGGAATGCGGGCAATAAGGATCTGTCTGAAACATCCGGAGATATTCAAAACTCAGTTGCGCGCAATATATCGTGCCAGCGCATTCGGCACAATATCAGTAATGTTCCCGATGATAACATCAGCCCACGAAGTTGAGAGAGCTCTGCAGATAACAGATGATGTAAAGAAAGAGCTCAGCGATAAATCAATCAGATATGGAGAAGTGAAGAGGGGAATAATGATAGAAACTCCCGCTGCCGCTGTAATGAGCGATATTCTGGCAGAAAAAGTCGATTTCTTCAGTATCGGGACAAATGATCTTACACAATACACGCTCGCCATGGACAGACAAAATCCTGAGATGAGCGAATTTTTGGACATGCATAGCCCGGCAGTCTTGAGACTGATTAAGATGACGGTAAGAAATGCGCATGAAAAGAATGTGAAAGTCGGCATCTGCGGTGAACTTGGAGCAGATCCGAAATTAACAGAGTTTTTTATAAACAATGAGGTAGATGAACTCTCAGTTTCCGCGCCTAAGATATTGTCACTCAGGAAGCACATAAGGGAACTGGAGTAAAAAGGGGAGAGGAGGTGCTGTAATGGTTCAGTTTTCATACGTCATTAACGATGAACTCGGGCTTCATGCAAGACCTGCAGGATTGCTGGTCAAGCTGGCTTCCGGATTCACAAGTACGATCACACTCAAGTGTGAGAATGGCGAAGCCGATGCAAAGAGACTTATTGCGCTAATGAAACTTGGAATTCAGAAGGGCAGTAACGTTCAGTTTACTGTTGCCGGTGACGATGAAAAAGAAGCAGTAGCTGCATTGGAACAGTTCATGAAAGAAAAACTGTAGTTTCAGATCAGATTTCAAAACTAACTTATAAGGAGAACATGGGATATGATGAAGTATCTTCAGAAGATTGGTAAATCTCTTATGCTACCTGTTGCCTGCTTGCCGGCAGCTGGTATCCTCTACGGTATCGGTTATTGGATCG
>JAQWCI010000103.1 GCA_028706005.1 Lachnospiraceae bacterium | reverse complement strand
ATGAAATTTCCTGCGGCGCTGTTGTCATCCCCTTCATTTCTCCCGAGGTTGGCTGTCATGACCGCAAGTGCTTCATTGAGCTCATCTATTTTGGACGGCTTCAGCAAATATCTCGTGACTCCAAGCGTAAGTGCCTGTCTCGCGTAATTGAAATCCGGATAGCCTGTTAGAATAGTGATCTCGAGATCAGGATGCTCTGACTTAAGCCCCGCTATCATGGTCAGTCCGTCCATGTTCGGCATCTTTATGTCTGAGAAAAGTATGTCCGGTTTCTCGCGCGCAACGACCTTAAGTCCCTCCTGCCCTGATGAAGCTGTGGCCACGACCCCGCAGTCGTAATCAGCCCATCTTACGGCATTGCTAAGGCCCTTAACTATCATCGGCTCATCATCTACAATCACTACTTTATACATGTCGTCTCCGTCATCCCTTGATCGCGCCTGCTGTCATGCCCTTGATGATATATTTCTGCAGGAATATATACACTATTATAACCGGAATGATGACCAAAGTAACTGCTGCCGCCATAAGTCCGTAATTTGTTCCTTCCTGACTTGTGAGTTCATTGAGGAGTCTTGTAATAGCACGCATCTCAGGTCTCCTTAAGAAGAACATCTGCGTGAACAGGTCATTGTAACTCCACAGGAATGAGAATATCGCTACTGTGACAAGGCTGGGTTTTGCAAGCGGTACAATAATCTTGAAGAATATCTGAGGTATGGAGCAGCCTTCGAGATGTGCCGCCTCTTCGAGATCCAGAGGAAGCGACTGTATATAGCTTCTAAGTACTATTATGGCAAAACATATGTTGCCGGCGATCTGCGGGAGTATAACTGACAGCATCGTGAGCAGCCAGTTATCTGTATTGGTTATATGCCAGGAAGCCTCCATCGTATAGACAGGGATTATCGTGGCAAATACAGGGAACATCATCGCTGCGATTATCAGATTACCAATAAGCGCCTTGCCCTTGAAACTGAAACGCACAAGAGCAAATGCTGCGAGTCCTGCCACCAGCATTACACCTATAGTTACACAACCAGATATGAAAATACTGTTTCCATATGCCTGAAAAATATTCAGGTTGCCAAATGCCTTTTTATAATTCGCCAGTGTAAACAGTTCGCCTATCGGCAGTGCGAATGAATTTGAAAGGATCTTGTCCTTGGCCTTGAATGAGTTTTCCACCACCCAGAATATAGGATATATCGTCGTCAGCGCCCATATGCTGAGGATAATATAAACAATGCCTGTTCCTGCATTGTAATGATGGCTCTTCACGGGAGCGATGTCATTTGTTCTGTTATCCTTCATTTCAGATATCCTCCCTTTCTTTGAACACCCTCTTGGTGATCTGAGCCAGAATTACACCCAGAACAACTATAAGAACTGCGAGCGTTGAACCATAATCGACATTCTTGGCTTCCATTGTCTGATAGTACATATACGTGCCTGTCAGGAATGTTTCATCGAGCGGCATTCCCTTGGGGAACATCGTCCATGGAAGATCGAATACCTTCAGTGCTCCTGTGACACCAAGCGTAATACATGTGACCATTACGTTATGGATCATCGGAACTGAAATATACCGTATCCTCTGAAGTGCGGTCGCACCATCTATCTTGGCGGACTCATATAGTTCATCTGGAACGTTGTTGAGACCTGTCTCGATTATTACGAAGTAGAAACCCACGTACTGCCACACTACAGGAATCATCATAGTCGCCAATGCGTGCGATTCATCCTTCCAGTCTGTCAGAAAAGTTTTGCCGAATATCTCAAGCAGCTGATTGAGCATTCCCTTGTCATACAGGAAAACAAGATTAAACAGAAGGCCAAGTGCTGTGGCGGAAATAACTATCGGAAAGAAGTAGACTGTGCGGAAGAACTGAACTCCTTTGTGGATGTTGTCTACCATGAGAGCAAGAAGCAGGGCGATCCCCACCTGTCCCACGAGAGTTGCAATGATCATGATCCCCGTATTCTTGAGTGAAGTCCAGACAACCTCATCATGGATCAGCTCGACGTAATTGCTGTACCAGGGATCATTCCAGTTGTTGCTGCCGGCCCCAAGTGTTCTTATTGACTGAAAACTATCGACTATATTTACGAAGAAAGGATAGTAAAGGTATACGGTCATGAATAGTAATGCCGGTATAAGGAAAATAACTGCGTACTTCCTTTTGCGATATATGTTTGACATATTGACTCCCCTTAAAAAATTCCGGCGGTCCCTTTCGGATACCGCCGGAGTTCTTTATCAACGTGTGCGCTTACTGTGCTGCATTGTAAGTATCTATGCCTTCCTGTACTGCTTCCGCAATATCAGTCTTGCCTGTAACGATCTTAGGCATTCCGTCGAAAGTTGAAACTCTGCAATCTCCGTTGAACAGATCCTGTACGGCGCCCGTGAGGGAAGTAACTCCGCTCATCATGCTCATGGCCTTTACCTGCAGTGAATTGAACTGAGATTCATCTACCTTCGGAGAATCCTTGAGTGCTGTTGCCGTATGCTGTGCGAACTTTGCGACCATTTCATCTGATGTCATATACTCTACAAAGCTTACTGCAGCTGCCTGTTTTGCAGGATCGTCCCATGCCTTCTTTGTGATGTAGTAGCCCATTGACAGACCGCCTACAAGATCAGTGGTCTTGCGGTTTCCCTTTCCGGGGAAATATGTCACATCAAAGTTGTCGAGTTTTGCCGTATCAAGTGTTGAAGCATCCTCCGGATCTGACTGGCAGTTTGAAACAATTCCGCCGACCTTCCATGAGCCGTCGAGAAGGAATGCTGCCTTGCCATCCGTGAATGATGCAAATGTCTCATCATCTGTAGCTGAAAGAGTGTTCTCCGGGAAATATCCTTTCTCATAGAGATCCTTTATATCAGCAAGACCATTGCACCACTGTGTGCCTGTCTCGTCATCAGCTGATGCCGGGATATTCAGGTGATTCTCAGGAGTCTGCTGATTGAAGATGCAATACTCCCACCAATAATGAGGAATGTTACCAAGTGCTGCTGCGATAGGTGTGTAGCCTGCATCCTTGATCTTCTGGCAATCATCCAGGAACTCGTCCCATGTCGTGTCAGCTGTCGGCATTTCTACTCCTGCTGCATCGAGGACTTCTGTGTTTACGAACATTGCTTCCCAATATCCGTTTACAGGTACTGCATATTTGACGTTATCTGCAGGTGATGCCGAGATAAGATCGTCATTCATGTTATCTGCATATTCAGGATATGTTTTTCTGATATCATCAATCGAAACAACTTTTCCTGCGCTCACAAAATCGTTTGCATCAGCTCCGTTGAAGAAGAACAGAACATCTGACTCGGAACCTGTTTCAAAGTCCGTGACGATCCTGGTCTTCAGTGTTTCATCTGAAGTGGCAGACATGTCGCTGACTGTATTTCCTGTCTCAGTTTCCCATGCAGCAACGGCATCTTTGTAGTTCTGAGCGTTTCCGTCCTCACCTGCAAATGTTGTTGTCACTGTGATCTCTACAGGTTCTGCTGCCTCAGCTGCCTCTGATGTAGCTGCTGCTGTTGTCTCCTGTGTTGTTGTCTCTGCTGCCGCTGTAGAATCCGCTGCCGCCGCTGTTGCCGCACTGCCTGTAGCCTCCGTGCTTCCGCACCCTACAAGTAAACAGGCGGTAGCTGTTGCAAGTACCAATGCTGCTAATCTCTTTTTCATAAAGCCTCTCCGTTTCTGCGCCTTGCGCGCTCTTTCTTTGTTGTAAGTACATTTTATCCAAGCTGCGGAATGGCTTACAGTGTTGCGATTGGTAATTATTGTCTGAAATTGTTCACAAGCATCACTTGTTTTGGCAATTTTTAACAGCTCTCTTCTATGCTGCGTTTTATTCTTATGGTACTTACTGTATTACCGTCTTTGCTGCTCTCTATCGTGAGTCCGCTTCCTTCTCCGTACATTATATGAAGTCTTCTATTAACGTTATGGATTCCTATGCTGAGAGACCCCTGGATCTCGTTCTGTTCATCTTCATCAGAAAGAAGTATCCTTATGCGTTTTTCATCTTCCTCAGACAGAGCTCCGTGATTCGTGATCCTGATCTCGAGGCATGATGTGTTTTCACGTGGCTCTTCCCCGTCCTTCTGCGTAACACAAAGGCTCACTGTCCGCCTGCCGTCTTCATCAATGGCATGCTCGACAGCGTTCTCTACGATCGGTTGAATGATGAGGCGCGGCACAGGGCATTTCATTGCGTCCTGTTGAACATCTTCAGACCACATGAATTTCTCTCCGTATCTACATTTACATATGTATATATATGCATCTACATATGATAGTTCTCTGGAGAGCGGTATCTCCTGTTTCTTCTCCCTGTTAAGTGTTGCCTCCATCATGGTCGAAAGCGCCTCGATCATGTGGCTCGCCTTTTCATCGCCGTCCATCCTCACCTGCCAGTTGATGATCTCCAGCGTGTTATTCAGAAAATGCGGGTTTATCTGCGATTGGAGCGCATGGATGTTGGCATCGCGCAGTGCTATCTCCTCAACAAATATCCTGTTGAACTGCTCGTTGAGCTGATGCGACATCTGATTGAAATTCTTTGTCAGGTCACTGATCTCTCCACCGCTTTTATTCTCGGGCACTACTATTTTGTAATTTCCTCCGGCAATCTGTTCTGCCGCCGCACTGAGTTCTGCAATCGGTCTGCTGATCTTGCTGTTGAAGAAATAGATAATGACTATAAGAAATGGAACCATGAATACGATATTCAACACGAAAATATAGACTGTGGCCCTCTGCTCGAAGCGGGTCGCTTTCCCATTGTAAGTAACTGCATAAACAAGCCTGTTACCTTCGACAGTTCCAGGCATTACTACCATATCTCTGCCATCTCTGGAAGTGAGATAAACACCCCCGTCGCCCCGACGGGGAGTCTCGTCATGTGAAGCGCCGTTATCTGCCGTGAGCTCTCTGTCATTGCAAAACACCTGATATGATTCAAATTCCCATACACTTGACAGGCTTTCAAATATCTGGTCTACGTTCAGCTGTATCATGATCACGGCGTAAGGCTTTATCTTGCGGTTCATGATATTTCTGACAAGGTATACATTTCCATTTACATTGACAAATCCCGTTCCCGTGTCTAGACCATCCGCCTCAGCAAGGAGCTCCGGCATCACGTCAGTTTTAAAGTTCGCCGGCAGTGGCTCCATCCCTGTTGAATACACAGTATCTGGCTCTTCTGTAAAACACAGAGCTGTAAGTTTGAAGCTGTTGTTGAACTTATACTGTTCTTCGAGAAATACTATGACATCTGAATACAGCTTTGACTTATCGCCATCGATCAGATATTGATTCCACGCCTCGCGTATAGCGGTGTGATAGGAAGAGTCCTTAGAAGCACGGATGCAGTCCTCAAATCTCAGGTTGCAGATCTCGGAAGCTTTCTCCATGGATGTCTGAATGGTCCTGTCGGTCTGTCTGCCGACCCTCGACACGACCTGGAACAGCAAAACAAATGTCGTCACTATAAGTGGGATGAACCATCCCAGCATGAGGTACAGGAGGATCCTTGTCTGGAGCCTGCTGCCTCCTTTATGGACCACTTTTGCGGTACCTTTATTTTTAAACGACATAATGCCCGCCTCCCATTGAACTCAGTATTTCTGTTCATATACATTGCCGGGCGGCGGGCATTACTGTTTTACAGATTCAGGAATTTCTTATATATTTCAGCTACTCTTTCGGCATCATCCGCATTCTTCATCTCACAGAAAACTCTGAGAAGCGGCTCTGTTCCCGAGAACCTTGCACTGACCCATCCGCCATCCTTAAAGTATACCTTACAACCATCCATATATGAAACGTGATCTGTTTCGAACGGCATATCCGGGACCTTTTTATCTTCCATGAGGAGTTTGATATATTCAGGCTTCATGGATGCTCTGAACTTATAATTAGTCTCAAGGAAGCTGGTAGCACCGACTTCCTTTCTGATGTCATCATATATCTCAGAGATCTTTCTGCCTGTGACTGCCAGCATCTCGACAAGAAGCGCCGCTGCATACACACCGTCTTTCCCGTGTATATGACCGCGGATCGAAAGACCTCCTGATGATTCTCCGCCTATAAGGGCATCCGTCTCTGTCATCTTTGATGATATCCATTTGAACCCGACCGGTACTTCGTAGCATTTCTCGCTAAAACTTTCAGCAAGTCTGTCCAGGACATGTGTCGTGCAGAGGTTTCTTACGACCGCTCCCTTCTTTCCCTTGTACTTCTCAAGATAATAGTAAAGCAATACCATTATGTCATTCGGTGTGAGGTATCTGCCCTTGTCATCAACAACTCCGATTCTGTCCGCATCTCCGTCGGTAGCTATTCCTATATCACAGCGCTTATCGAGAACATATTCTTTGAGAGCGTCCATTGCCGGCTCATTCGGTGCTGGAAGGTGCCCTCCGAACAGCGTATCGTGAGCTCCATGTATAGTCTCCACTTCACATCTTGCAGTGATAAGGATTGTTTTTATCGATGTCTCTGAAACTCCGAACATAGGGTCAAGTGCAACATTCAGACCTGCTGCCTTTATCGCATCCATATTTATCTCGGAAATGATGCTGTCCAGATATTCGTTTATCGGGAATATTTCCTCGATAAGGCCTTGCTTTATACCCTCGTCATAATCCATGGCATCGACTTTCGGGGTGTCAAACTCATCCTTCCTCAGAAGTACCAGTTTGCTCTCTACGGCCGCTATGTATTTCTCAATGTCAGCAGTGGTAGTCTCGTCGGCATCGCGTCCGCCGTATGTAAAGACCTTTACGCCATTGTATGTCGCCGGGTTATGTGACGCTGTCACCATCATTCCGTAATGCAAACCATGCTTCATCACATAAAACATTGTGAGCGGCGTGGGTGCTGATTTGTTGATAAGGCTTGCCTTTATTCCGCATGCCGCAAAAACTTCTCCCATCCATCTCATTGCTTCCTTGGAAAGAAATCTACGGTCATATCCGATAACGATGCCGTCACCCGCAACTCCTTCAGTCTTCATTTTGTCGGCCATCGCCATCGAAAGGATCTGAATATTCTCCTTTGTGAAACCATCCCCAATGGCGGCTCTCCAGCCGCCTGTTCCGAATTTTATCATCCTTAAGTACCCTCCGTGTTTGAGCTGAAACTTAGATTTCAACGCTTACTTCAAATTTGTCTCCGGCATTGCCAAGCGGTATCTTTGCCATTTCAACGCCGTTCACCATGATCTTCTTTACACCGCTCCCATCACCGCTCCTGTTGTCCACTGTTATCCCGTAAACAGCACCGCGGAATGTGCGCTGAACATGGTATTTCTTCCATTCCTTCGGCACACAGGGATCTACGATCAGTTCATCATAACCAGGCCTTATCCCCAGTATGTAGTGCGTCACTGCATAATAACTCCAGCCGCCGCTTCCGGTCATGAACGGATGATGTGCTCTTCCGTATGTAGTGTGATCCTTCCCTGAAATAAACTGGCAGTATGAATACGGCTCCGCATATCTTGTCTCTATCATATCATTCTGATAATAAGGGCAGAGCGAATGATAATATTCCATTGCCCTGTCGCCATTGCCAAGCGTACACTCTGCAGCCCATACCCATGGATTCGGATGGGAGAAAACAGACCCGTTCTCCTTGAGCCCCGGATATACCCTTGTAACAAAACCTATGTCGTCATCGGGCTTTGTATAAGCTGGTGCGTTGAGCATTATGCCATAAGGCGTAGCGAGATTCTCATACACTGATTCAAGAGCTCTCTCGCTCTTTTCTTTCGTGGCAGCTCCCGAGAGCACAGCCCACGCATTAGATTCAAGATGAATGCGGCCTTCCTTGTTTTGCCTGGTTCCGATCGGTCTGCCCGTCTTTGTTATACCTCTTATGAACCAGTCGCCATCCCACAGTTTACTGTCGGTGAGTTCACGGATCTGTGCGGCATACTCATTATAATCCACTGCCTTTTTGATTATGAGTTCATGCTCAGATCCTGCCGGCGGGTTCTCTTCTGCTCCGAAGCAGTTTGCTGCCAGTTCCTCAAAACTCATGATCGCAGCATAGAGCAGGAATGTTACAAGTGTGCTCTCGCCGCCACCGAGGTTCAGGCAGTCATTCCAGTCAGCCCGAAGGCCCAGGCATACTCCGTGATCTCCGACCTCCTTTATCGAGAAATCGATGATCTTCATGATGTGTCCGATCACTGTGCCGCTGCCGCCGTCCGCATATCCGAATTCCTCATTAAGAAAAGCGTAGTCCCCTGTCTCTTTTACATATTCCGCGATTGAAGGCACGAGCCACAGTGCGTCATCGGCGCAGGCGTCCTTTAT
>JAQWCI010000102.1 GCA_028706005.1 Lachnospiraceae bacterium | reverse complement strand
AAGAATTGTTAAAGAAACTGTCTGGCACGAAATCGCTCATCATTTCGGCATGGACGAAGAAGAGGTATTAAAGGGTTCTGACAAGATTGATTCCTTTGATATTCCTGTTAAGGAACATAGCAACAAGAAGTGCAAGTATTACTTTTCCCGGAACTGTGTACAGTGCAAACAGTACCGTTACTTTAAGCGAATTCCAGAATTCTCTGTCATGAGTAAACAGTTCCTTATAATTATCCAGTCCTATAAAGTTTAGATTGCTGCCAACCGTGTAATCACAAAAAGAATAAACAAATGACATAATAAACGGGTATAATTGCAGGACAATAAATCCTATTATCCACGGAAGCAAATACCAGAAAGCTTTATAGTCCCGTTTTGAATAATGTGGTTCCTGAATTGCTGTTTTCTGTATTGTCATGGCATTCCTTTCTTCTGATAAAAATACCCTGCATTTTCATGCAGGGTATTCGCTTGATAAATTCAGCTAAGTCTATTATTTCTGCAGCCCCTGTAACTGGTCTATAACATCTGCCGCTGCATCCTCCGGTGTGGATTCACCGTATCCAATGGACTCAACTGCGTCATACAGAATAGTCTTTGCCTCTTCTGATGAAGAAATACTGTCATTAGGTGTGCCACCAACAGCAACTGCTATATCTGCTGAATCACTAACCACCTGAGTCAGACTGCCATTTTCCGTGCAGATCGATCTTGCCTGCTCCGTTGGCGGTACTGATCTTGTTGCACCAAGAGTTTCCTCTGCTGTCTTGTCATTGTAAAAATAATTCAGAAATTCAACTGCTGTATCAACATTCTTGCAGGTATTTGTAATTGAAAGGAGCTGTGGCGTATTTGAAGCAAATCCTCCATCCTTAGCATTGTCAACTACAGGAAGTGTACCAGCTATATAATTAGCATCAGGATAGCCCGCTGCCATTACATCTTCTGTTGAGATATAACATGGAGCTGCTACATATTTTCCTGCAAGCCAGTTAGCATCTGACTGGATATCGTCACCTGTATAAGATGCCTGATATGATGCCGGTGCTACCACATTATTGTCATATAGTTCCTTTACATAATCGAATACCTTTGTGAGGTCTTCTGCTGTAAGAACAAGTTTTCCCTGATCGTCAAATACTTTTCCAGAATATTGTTTTGACATTGTCAGGACAAAAAGATTTACAATGTACTCTTTATTCATGCAGAACAAATATGATTCTGGATCCTGCTCCTGGACTTTTTTGCCATATTCTATCCAGTCATCCCATGTAATTCCTTCTTTTGCCATATCAATTCCGAACTTATCAGCATTATCCTTGTTTACAAGAACCGCCGGGCCGGCAATACCAGTGGGCAGGCCAAGCTGTTTACCATCGTAATTACCATTTATCTGCTCACCAATATAGTCCTTATCAAACAGTGACATGTCCATTGCCGTAGTATTCAAATCAACAAAATAGTCTCCTGTGCTTACAAAAGTAGGCATTGTTTCAGGATCTATCTGAACTATATCAGCTGCTGTTCCTGAAGCCAACTGCGTAGCGAGCTTGTCATGATAACCATCTGATGATCCTGGTTCTCCCTCTATTGTTACTCCCGGATGTGCATCCTCAAACTGCTGAATTACTTCTTGTGTTGCAGCGTTTCTTTCGTCGCCGCCCCACCATGCAAAACGAAGTGTTACTGCCTCTCCTGATGGTGCTGCTGTGTCTGATGATGCAGATGCTGATGTTTCAGCTGATGCGGCTACAGAATCTGCGGTATCCGATGACACTGTTGCTGCTGTTCCAGACGTTGAGCTTCCACATCCGGCAAGAAGAGATACTGCCATGGTTGCTGTCAATGCAATTGCTGTTAATCTTTTCATATAGAACCTCCCTTTGGCTACTGGCCATATTTCATTTCTGAACAAAGTCTAACAATTCCACGGCATTCCGGAAAGGGAGGTGGATTATCATATTTCCTCTGAAATTACTGACTTCTGGTAAACCACACAGAAATTACGATTTGGTTGCCTGAATTTGGATTTTATCCTCCGGAATACTGAACTTCACGATCGTGCCCTCGCCTTTGGCACTGATTATTGTGAGAGCAGATTGCTCTCCGTAATACAACTTCAGTCTGTTATTCACATTGGACAGACCGATATTGTGGATATTGAAAGAGCCGATGCTTTCCCTGACCTGCTTGAGTCTTTCCCTGCTCATTCCTACTCCTGAGTCAAAGACTCTGAACATTATGTTGCCGTTTCTCCTGAATATGACAAGCTTTATATATCCTCTTTCGTCCTTATATCTGACACCGTGCAAGATAGCATTCTCAATGATAGGCTGAAGCATCAGCCTGAATACAGGGAATTCATACATTTGTTCTTCGACTTCATAATAAATAATGAACCTGTCCCCAAAGCGCCTTTTCTGTATTGCAACGTACTTCTTCAGATAAGCAATTTCTTCATTCAATGTTATAGGACAGAGAGGATCTGATAGCGCATATTTCATGATGTCCGCCAGATCAGAAGTCATCTGTATCACACCCTCTGCCTGCTGCCCTCCTTTTACTGCTTCGATTTGTATCATCTGCAGCGTATTGAACATGAAATGAGGGTTAATCTGTGCCTGAAGAGCCGTAAGAGACGCCACTTCCTCGGCATGACGCTTCTGTTCCAGTTCATTATTGAGTTTTTCCGTCTTAAGGTGAAGCCTTATTATATTATTCAGAATCAGGTCATATTCATCATTGGCCTTCTCACTCTCTGTTATCTCCGGGTAACGTCCGTTTTCCGCATCCGCGAGAACCATGACAATATAATTAATATAGTTAAAATTTCTCTTTGTAGTAACATACGCCGATGCCATGGCAGATATAATTCCTGCTGCGATGATCAGCAGCATCAGCGGAATATATGCCATCATGTTATTCAGCAGCATAACTGCAGGAATAATATATACTATCTGAATATTGTAGTTATCATTGATGGTCTGATGAACAAGGTAATTATTTCCGTTTATCCTCATCCATCTTCCGTCTTCAGCTATATCAGAAATATCAATGTTTGCTGCATCCTCAGAATTTTGTCCACGGCAAAACAAGAGTTGATGCGACAGGTTAGCAAATACTATTGTTCCCCTTGTATTAGTAGTCAGCGAATCAAGCATGGATCCATATTCATCAAGGTCGATCGTCATGACCACGACCCCGCTGTACAGTGGCATACGCTGATAAAGCGTAAGATATCTGCTGTCAGGTTTATTCTTGTTATCATCAAGGACAACAGCCATTGTGTCTTCATCCTCTGCCATGTTCTGATACTCCTGCCACCATATATCACTATCATTAATTTTCTCTATTCGCTGAGAGGAAGTGTAATAGGATTCATAACCGTCAAGATAGAGATAGACCGAACTTACATACTGATATGTAGACATAATGCTCTTGAGACTTGCATTTATGGAACGGATATTGATTGCATCAGAGTACATGATATGATCCCCGTTCGCAAGAATCCTCTTGAGGGATAATATCATATACGGGTTATTTGCAAATTGGCTGTTCTGCTGAAGAATATTGCTCAATGACAGGTTTACGTTGTTACTCACGGCCTTTACAGTTTCTTCACCTGATCTGTCAAGAGCATCAGAAATGAACGAGCTTGTTATTCCAATAGAAATAGCCGATATTATCAGTACCGGCAGCATAAACATCCACAGGAATTCTCTGAATCTCTTTAAAAAGAATTTTCTCTGTTGCATCTTATCCCAACGCTGAAGCCGTGCTTAACGCTATCAGTCTTGTTTTATTTTTCCAGATCGGTATTCCATGGGAGTCATCCCATAATAGTTTTTAAACGCCCTTGAAAAGCTCTTGGGATTATCATACCCGATGTAATATGCGATATCGTAACTCTTGTAGTTGACATCAGTCAGCATCCCCGCTGCCTTTTTCATCCTTATTTCAAGAAGCCAGTCCGAAAAGCCTGTGCCGAATTTATCTCTCAGAAGTTTTGACAGGTAAGCCGGACTGAGATTTACAAGAACAGCTGCCTGTTCAAGTTTTGCATCCTTGTATTCCTTCTCCAGATACTGCTCTACCGATTTTCTGATGTTATCATAATACGATTCAGGTTTTGCCTCGTCTATTTTATTCACAGCATCAAGTTTGTCTTTGATCTTGCCAAAGCACTGCAGGATATCACTGCTTTTAATGGGCTTAAGGATGTAATCCTCTATATGATACTGGATTGCGCTGCGAAAATAGTCATAGTTCTGATGGCTGCTGATAAATACAACAATTATCCCAAGGTCTTTGACTTCTTCGCAGAGTTCGATTCCATTCATGCCAGGCATTTCTATGTCTGAGAGAAGAACGTCAACATGATTGGATTTTATGTAGCCAAGAGCAAGCCTCGCATCGCTGAATGAAACCGCCTGAAAGCCTATCTGGTTCCATGGGAACAGTGAAGCAATTCCCTCTGATATCATTTTCTCATCATCAACTATAACAACTGTATAAGACATGTTCCCCTCAGTTTATTACAACACCACCCCGTCCTTGAAGATGGCTATGTCCCTGCAGCCATGCATTTCGCTTTTTGTCTCATCGCCGCTTGCAACTTTCATGACATATTCAAGCAACCGATTGCCTGCTTCGTCCAGTGTTTCCTCATCGTCTGCTATCGTTCCGGCGTTGAAATCTATCCATCCGTTCTTCTTATTATACAATGCCGTATTTGTGGAAATCTTGACAGTTGGAGCGGGTGCTCCGAACGGTGTTCCGCGGCCCGTTGTAAACAGGATAAGCTGAGCACCTGCTGCCGTAAGGTCAGTTGCACTCACCAGATCATTTCCGGGTCCAGAGAGAACATTGAGTCCTTTCTTTATAACTCTGTCACCGTATTCGAGGATGTCAACGATCTGGGCATTACCGCCCTTCTGCACACAGCCGCACGATTTGTCCTCAAGCGTTGTTATACCACCGGCCTTATTCCCCGGGCTTGGATTTTCATATACAACCTGACCGTGAGCTGTGAAGTACTTTTTAAAATCATTTACCATTCTCACCGCTTTGTCAAACACAGCTCTGTTCTCACAGCGTGAGAACAGGATATTCTCTGCCCCGAACATCTCAGGGACTTCAGTCAGGATCGTAGTTCCGCCAAGTGCGATGAGTCTGTCAGAGAATCTTCCCACCGCCGGATTTGCAGTTATCCCTGAGAGTCCGTCGCTTCCTCCGCACTTCATCCCTACGACAAGTTCACTTGCCGGGATCTCGCTCCGGCACGACTTTCCGGCATATTCTGCCAGTTCATGAAGAAGTTTTGACCCATCCTCTATTTCATCGCTTACGTCCTGGCAGACAAGAAATCTGACCCTGTTCTCATCACAATCTCCAAGAGCTTCTCTGAACATTTCCTGTGTCAGGTTCTCACATCCCAGTGACAGGCATAGTACACCGCCTGCATTAGGGTGATGTACAAGAGAAGTCAGAAGTTTTGCCGTGGTCGCAAGGTCATCGCCCAGCTGTGAGCAGCCATACGGATGGGCAAAAGAATACAGCCCGTCAATATGGCCACCTGACTCACTGACAAGGTCCTGATTCGAGCGTGCAAGTTCGCGGGCGATATCATTCACGCATCCAACTATCGGAATGATCCATATTTCATTGCGGATCCCGACCTGACCGTCATCCCGGCGATATCCCATAAATGAATGTGGCTTTACTTCAGGCATGTCTGATGTTTTGTGATCGTACATGTAATCGGTATTCTCAGAGAGTTCCGTCCTGACGTTGTGTGTATGTACCCATTCGCCCCTTTTTATATCGCAGGTCGCTATCGCTATAGGGCTCCCGTATTTAATGACAGTTGTCCCCTCGGCTATATCCTTAAGAGCTATCTTATGCCCCCGCGGTATGTTATCCAGCGTATTGACTATATCAGTCAACGTACTTCCCACATGACATATTTCATCCTTTTTTATATCTTCCAGTGCGACTGCAACATTGTCTTCCGGATTGATGCGAATAAGTTTCATGGTTACCTCTCATGCTGTTTCCTGATACGGTATTCACAGTACAGACTGGTACGCCTTCTCTGCGCCCTCATTCCTTATAAGTTCGAGGTCTTTCAGAACTGTACCTTCAAGCTCAGGAATCTTTGTCAGGTCCTGATCCCACATCTGTTTATCAGACAAAACATCGTGAACGAGTATTTTGTCATCTGCATTTCTGTGATCCCAGTAGAAATCAAGCGCCCATCCATCATCCTGGATCTTATATTCATTGCCTGCGGGTCGTTTTGCAATAAGTCCGTCTTCTTCGCGGCGCTGCAGATCTGTTGAATAAAAAGCGATGTAGGCCGCAAATCCAAGAGTGAGTGCCTGTGGAAGTTTGCCGAATTTCTCATTGTACTCAATGAGAGACGGCAGGTCACGCGCTTTCCATTTTGATGTTGAATTAAGCGAAATACTCATAAGCTGATGATCAACGAACGGATTCGCAAAGCGGTCAGTCACAGCCTCCGCGAACTTCCTGCAGTCGTCCTTATCAAGCGGCAGTATCGGTATGATCTCGTCATAGAGCATCTTATTCATGAAAGCATGTATAATCTCGTTATGCATACAGTCGCGGACTATGTTCTGTCCTGCAAGATATGCTCCGAGGACAAAACCCGTGTGTGCGCCATTGAGTATACGGACTTTTCTCTTCTTGTACGGGGCAACTTCAGGAACAACATGCACATTGAGTCCTGCCTTTTTGAATGGGAGCTTATCAGAGAGTGATTTCGGTCCTTCTATATACCAGACTCCGAAGACCTCGCCTACATCAAGCAGAGAATCCTCATATCCATTTTCTTCGTTCAGCTTCTTCACTTCCTCGGGATCACGGATACGCCCGGGTACTATGCGGTCAACGAGTGTCGAGCAGAAGAGGCACTCATCATTCAGCCACTTTTTGAAATCATTTCCGAGTTTCCATTCATCAGCATGTCTCTTACAGCATTTCTCAAGTTCCCTGCCGTTTGCATCAATGAGCTCACATGAAAGAATGACCAGGCCTTTCTTTCCGGCCTTGAATCTCTCATACAGAAGGACCGTGAGTTTTGCCGGGAAAGACGTGGGCGGGAGCTGGTCAAAACTGCTGTCAGGGTCATATACTATGCCGGCCTCTGTCGTATTTGATGCGACATACTCAAGATCATCGCTCTTTGCGATTGCCTTTATCCTGTCCCAATCCGCCTGATCATAGGGATTATAGCAGCCATCAACAACAGAGATTACTCTCTTGCGATTGACTTTCTCACCATTCTCAGCACCGCGAAGGTAAAGAGTATACAGACCTTCCTGTTCATTTATCACCTTCGTAAGTCCCTGAGCTATCGGCTGTACAAGAGCGACTTTTCCGTTCCATCCGGCCTTCTCATTTGACATATCGAACCAGTAATCAACAAATGCCCTGAGGAAATTTCCCTCTCCAAACTGCAGTACTTTGACAGGTGCCTTGCCCTTGCCAAGAACATATCCTTTATATTCTGATTCATTCAAAACTTCATAATTAAGTTTCTTCATGTTATCCTTTCATACTGCTTCATCTTCCAGAACGTTTCATTGTGAAATTCACAAATAATTTTCTGTCATTTCAGTGAAAAATATCTCTCTGCATTTGTGTACGAGATCCCGGTCACTATCTTCCTAAGGCTTTCTTCGTCGTCCGGATACTCGCCGTTTTCGACCCAGCCGCCTATGAGATTGCATGCTATTCGTCTGAAATAATCATGTCTCGTGTAAGACAGGAAAGATCTCGAATCTGTAAGCATTCCGACAAAATTTCCGAGAAGTCCCAGATTTGCAAGAGATTTCATCTGGGCTTCCACTCCATCTTTTGAGTCAAGGAACCACCATGCCGCACCAAGCTGAATTTTGCCGGGCACGTCACTCCCCTGGAAACATCCGATAAGTGATGCCAGTTGATTGAAGTCGGCTTCGTCAAGTGAGAATACTATGGTTCTTGGTAATTCATCAGTTTCATCAAGTTTTGACATGAATTCTGCAAGCTGGTCGTAACACTGCGATTTGGCTATCATGTCAAAACCCGTGTCAGGTCCTTCCATTTTGAACATTTTCCTGTTGTTATCTCTTGTGCATGAATAATGGATCTCCATGACAATGTTTTCCTTATGGTACTTTCTTGCAAGAGAGAGAAGGATCGCAGTCTGATACTCCTCTGCCTCTACCGGCGTTACTGTTTCCCCTGCCATTGCTTTTCTGAAAACTCTGTTCACCTCTTCGCAGGAGCTCTCCCTGAACGGCACGTAATCTAGCCCATGATCAGAAGCTTTGCATCCATGCGCTTTGAAATAATCCACACGTTCTTCAAGAGCTTCAATTACTTCCTCTGCCGAAGTCAGTTTCTCTTTGCCCACGAATGTGGCCAGCTTATCGATA
>JAQWCI010000101.1 GCA_028706005.1 Lachnospiraceae bacterium | reverse complement strand
AGATCTCAATCTGACCTTCGATGGAATCGCCATCATCATTCTTTTTGCTGTTTTCAACCGAGAGTCGGGCGTAGATGGCCGTCTCCCAGACGGACGGCAGCATGGCGCTGACCGGTTCCTGCGTCTGCTCCTGCTGTAAATACTGCCTTTTCTTTCTTGCCATTATGCGTTCCTCCTCTCCGGCATTGTTACGCCTTCCTCAGCTGGAAGGACATCCTCAAACCGTTCTATATACTGCAGTGCGTTTTCCAGTTCATCTTTGTAGCGGAAGCACACTTCGATGCGCTTGCCGTCATAGATCAGGATTTTCTCAATCAGGTGAACGATGCACTCCCTGTCCAGCTCCGTCAGGTGCCGGTACTTCTTGAACTGTTCAATCCACTCGATGTTCCCGGAGCTGTTCTCCATGGCCTGACTGCGTTCATCCTTCAGCTTTCCCAGCTGCCGCTGCCTGTCCGCAATCCTACGGTCATAGCCCGCATGGAATTCTCTGTACTCCTCACGGCTGATTACACCATCCGCCATGTCCGAATACAGGTTGATTTTCAGATCCTGATACCGCTTGATTTCATTTTCCAGCGCCGTCATCTGGGCGTCATAGTTGATGATGCGCCGCTCCTGCTCCGGCAGCGATGCAATGTAATCCAGCACCTGTTCCACCTGGGCAATCAGTTCAATATGGTCGTTCACCACCCGCAGCACAATGGATTTCAGCTTGTCCTCACTGAATGTATGCGGAGAACAGCCCTTACCGGCTTTATTGGTGGAACAGACCAGGTAATGATACTTTTTCCCGCCGCTGGGGACTGTCTTCCGCACCATGGTGTGTTTACAGTCGCCGCAGAACACAAAGCCGGAGAACAGATGAACCTTTTCCTGCTTCGGCGCTGTACGGACGTCCCGCAGCATCAGATTCTGAACGGTATCAAAATCCGAGCGGCAGATAATGGGCTCATGGTTGTTCTCGATGACGATCCACTCATCCCGGTCATACTCCACGCGCTTTTTGACTTTGTGGTTCGGGGTGCCGGATTTGTGCTGGATCAGCGTTCCGATATAGATTTCATTGGTCAGGATTCGCTTCACCAGCATGGGGCTCCACTCTGCCTGTTCGTTGCTGCGGAATCCGCAGGAGTAGTTGAAACCCTGCGCCTGCTTGTATTCCATGGGACTCAGGACGCCCATGCTGTTGAGCCGGTCGGCAATGGCGGAATTGCACAGTCCCTGTATGCGGAGCCGGAAGATCAGCTCCACCGTCCGGGCGGCTTCTTCATCCACCACCAGCCTGTTTCTGTTTGCCTCGTCCTTCCGGTAGCCATAGGGTGCAAAGGCTCCGATGAAGTCGCCCATCTTGCGCTTGATGTCCAGCTGAGAACGAATCTTGACGGATATGTCGCGGCAGTAGGCATCGTTGATCAGATTCTTGAACGGAACAATCAGGGCATCGGACTGCGCCTTTTCGCCGCAGGAATCGTAGTTGTCATTGATGGCAATGAACCGCACGCCCATGAACGGAAAAATCTTTTCCAGATACCGTCCTGCATCGATGTAGTTTCTGGCAAACCGGCTGAGGTCTTTGCAGATCACACAGTCGATTTTCTTGGCTTTGATGTCCTCCATCATCTGCTTGAAGCCCGGACGTTCAAAGTTGACGCCGGAATAGCCGTCATCCGCATACTCCTTAACGATCACAAATTCCGGATGCCTGCGCACATAATCCCGGATGATCTCCTTCTGGCTCGTTATGGAATTGCTCTCCGCCTTGTCGCCGTCATCGCGGGAAAGACGGGTATATTCTGCTGCATTCCAGATTCTGTCTGGCATTTTTATCACCTCCGCTATCATTGTATTGAAATCATCCGGGACAGTCGATGATGTCGATATTTGTTTCATCCCTTGCTGACCTGACTGCGGGCATAGCCTTCCAGTCGGTCATCAATCGTTTCGCGGGTGTTCATAAACCCGATCTTTACAACAACACCATCGTCAACGTAGCAGTAGGGATTGCCGATCTGCTTCAGGTAGGACGCAATGCGTTTTTCTCTCGGCTGACGGCTGTCGATGCGCACATCCCGGCGGTCATGAAGCGTTGCCGGGTCAACCGTCCGGATGTCCACTTTTCTCATTTCATCCAGTGTCATGGTCTGCTCCTTTCCGCACTCATCGTGAGTGCCTGCATATTACAAATAAAGTGCCAGGCTCACCGCAAGGCACTTACAGAATTCCGGGCTGTACAGGATATTGCTGTCCACCCGTCCCATGTATCTGATGATCCGGCGCTTATCCAGCGTTTTCAGCTGCTCCAGAATCACCATGGAAGGCCGGCTCAGCCCGCGTACCTGTTCCAGCAGGAAATGTGTCGGCTGATTCGGCTTTTTATCAATGTTGGAGGTGAGCGGTGCGGCAATCAGCGTGGGACTGAAGAAGTTGCCCGTGTTGTTCTGAAGAATCAATACCGGGCGGATACCGCCGATCTCTGCGCCCACGACCGGATCGAGATTCGCCAGATAGACGTCTCCGCGCCGGTACTCCCAGTTTTTCCGCAATGGCTTCACCTCCCAAACCTTAAATTTTATATACTGCCTCCCATTCGTCCACGACCCCCGGAGGCGGGGAACTCATCAGGCGGCAGTCTGCGAAGCTGCCTCATAGGATTCTAACCTCCCCGCCTTCATTGTGGCCGGGCCGCGAATTACGGAAGTATCATTATCCCTTGTGCGTTTCGTTGCCGTATCCGTTGCAGCCGGATATTTCTGATTGGTTCGGAATCGCTCACCGCCTTGCTTTCCGTAATCACCCGGATCGGGGCAGGCGTGTCGTGGCGCACTATCATGCAGCTGGAGAATCTCTCCCGCACAGGAACGTACCTGATGAATGTGTATGAAATTTTCAAGTTTCAGTAAGCAGCGCGTGAATCGTTTTTTTGTCAGACAGACTCATTTGCTCCTCTCACCCTTTAGCCGGTGGGAAGGCTTGTTTTCGGACAGGCTCAAAAAGATTTTTTGATTTTTTCTTTCAGGCGAGTCCAACGCCGGTGGGCGGTGTTTTCGGATAACCCCACTTCCAGAGAAATCTCGGAAAATGATTTTCCCTGAGATCTTCTCAGCGCAATCAGAACGGTGATCGGGTCGGTTTCCGAAAGCAGGCTGAACAGCGCGGGGCTGTCGATGCCGTCAAGAAAATCTGAAACAGTTTTCACATCCGGTTTCTCCTCATCTGCCGCAAGCTGTTCGATATAATCGCCGCCATCCGCATGATGTTCGTAATACCGCCGGTCGGAATTGAAAACTTCCCAATCGTAAGTACGAAGCTGCGCAATCCTGTCCTCGCTGACGCCGAGCTCACGCAGCTGTTTTTCTTCGGCCTCTTTCCAGAGCCGCCATTTTCTTTCTTCACTGGCCTTGTTGTATGCCATTGTCTTATCCTCCGAATTTCTGAATTTTGTTTGGAATTCAGAAACCGGAGGAGGAGAACGGCAGCGCGTTCTGCGCTTTTGGACATAAAAAATAGAGAGGTCTTTGTCTGCCGGAACAAAAGCCTCTCTATGATGAAATTGTGCCGGAGACATAAGAAAACCCCCGTAAGTTGTCATTTAGCTTTTGCGCTAAAAGGCTAACTTACGGGGGTTCCTCAGCTGTGCAGCTGGAGTGTCACGGCTGTTCGTTCTATTCTATTTTATCTCTGATTTGTGCGCTCTCTGTGTTTTGGGAAAAATCGGGTGTTTTCTCTGTGCGCCGGATGTGTTACACGCCGAACAGCTCCTCATATCGTATCAGGCTGTTCTTTTTCAGATGCGCTGTTACCACATCGATTTCCTCCTGTGTCATATCGTCTTTGAGGCGGAAGTATTCCTTCTTTGCCATATCTGCACCGGACAGACTGTATGTCGCCATGATGAGCCAGTAACAGATCAGGCCGTTTCCGGGGAAGAGCTCATGCGCCCTGGCGGCGTACTGCATGACACCCGCATAGTCTTTCTGCTTTGCCAGCTCGCGCATCAGGGCATCTGCGGCCTTGATGTAGCGAACCTCATACTGACTGACAATATCATTCAGCCACAGCTGGTCTCTGCCGCACATGAAAACCGGGCCTTTGTAAAGCTCTACCGCCTTGCGGAGCTCATCAATTCTTTCAGCGCTTCCGGATGCCGCCTCGGCTGCTTTCAGGTGAAGGTCAAACTGCTCGATGTCGGTCGTAATCTTCAGATTCGGATTTCTCCTGTACCCGCTGCCTTCGCGGACAATCAGTCTTGCGGATTGTCCGGTGCGCTTTGCGTACATATTGGAAAACCGGTATATGCTGCCTCGGATCGCATTCGTATTGCCGTCAAAATCCTCTCCGGGATTCAGATGCTCAAAGATTTCTCTCGGTGAGTGGGCGCGTTCCGGCTTCAACAGCAGATAGGCAACAAGCTGAATGGTTTTCGGCGCATTGATGATCTGCTCGGTCAGTGTACCGCCTGCCGTGCGGATTTCCAGGTCGCGGAAGAAACTGATATAGACATCATAGCTCGGTTCTATCGGGTTCATGGCCTCGATGATCTTCTCACGTTCCATGACATTCTGCTGGGCAAGCGCGCGGTGAAGAACATAGGCGAAGATGTACAGCGCTTCCGGCCGCTCCAGATATCTCGAAGGGTTGCGGATGACAAGAAAGCCGGTCGGTGCCGGAGAGAAAGGGGATGCCAGGATGGCTCTCGCCTCCAGACGCTCATACAGTGCAAATTCAACCGGATTGGATTCCCTGATTTCAGTTGTATCAGTGAGAACAATAGGCATGGCGCTGTGCATAGCTTCCAGCCAGCGCGGCATGACCTCGGCATCTTCCAGGCCGCTGATCAACTCGCGTGTTCTGTCGGTCGCACCTCCCGCCCGGAACCAGCAGACCGGTCTCCACAGGCAGGTATCCATATCGATATCCATGACGCCGGCCCAGTCTCCTCCATAGAACTCACATACCGTTTTCAATGTGACATCAATGATCTCCTTCGGATCATCGGTCTCATGCAGCGTGCTCTCAAGAACGGTTTCAACGCGATCCTTTTCCACACAATACAGCAGGTATTCATCGTCATACTGCGCCAGTTTCTCCGGAATCCGGCGCGCCCTTCCATTTTTCTTAAATAAGCCTGCCATGATATCCATCTCCTTTCGCTGAATAACAGAGGATACATTCCCAAAACGAAAAAACAGCACAGTCCGCCAGTACATGATACTGGCAGTCTGTGCTGCAATGATTCTATATCAGCTATCCCAAGGATGGAGGTCAGGTGTTCTGTTTCAAAAGGTTATCGAATTGTGTCGGTGCGCTCAGCAATGTTGCAGGCTCTATTTCCAACGCATCGGCGATGTTATAGAACACCTCAAGCGAAAAGGATTTGGCTATACCCGCAGCCTCGATTGAACTGATAAGAGAACGACTGACTGACGCACGTTCTGCCAGCTGCTCCTGGGACAGGCCGCGAAACTTTCTGAACGTAGAAATGGTTATGCCCAGCTGAATGAGTCTGTCCCGATTCTTGAGGCTCATTTCCTTGTCCATGTTCACGCACCTGCCTTTCGTCTTATCTTGTATATATATTTTACTGCAAACAGACGCATTTTCCTGCACCTGTACATGAGCGTATGCTCACAATTAAGAACATACCATTGTAAATACATACGGATTTTCCTTAATTCACGCATTTTTTCACTCTCCAAGTCAATTTGCATACAATTTCTATTGTTTCTGCAATGACCGGAGGCGACCGGCAGGGAGTGCGTTTATGTTGCATGAAGTAGCGATAGGCATCAAGCCGCAGGTATGCGGGCAAAAAAATAGCACAGCCACCGTAGCAGTGACTGTGCAGGGTAAGTACTTTGAATGTATCAGGTGTGTGGAATTGTGATTTTTTCGATTGCTGTTTTGTTGCCATCAACGGTCATCACGGCGAATGTAATCTCCTGATCGAACCGGCGCTTGCCGCAGCTTCCCGGATTCAGCCAGAGGACACCATCCACCATTTGTTCGGCGTATTTATGAGAATGACCGTAGATCACCACATCCGTGTCGTGCAGGTCTTTGGGCACAGATTTCCTGTTATGCACCACAAAGAATCTGCATTGCTCAATCTGAAAGGTCAGGCTTTCCGGTATGTTCTCTGCCCATTCTTTATCGTTATTGCCGCGAACCACATAGACCGGCGCGATTTTCTTCAGGCGGTCAATGATTTCCGGTTTATTGATGTCGCCACCGTGAATAATGGCATCACAGCCGGCGATTCTGTCCAGTACTTCCGGGCGAAGCAGACCGTGCGTATCCGAAAGAATTGCTATTTTTGTTGCCATCTGCTCAACCTCCCGGCAGTGATTATTATTCTGCTATCAGGTAAATCTGCTTATCATCAAAACAGATTTCAGCAGTGTGATTGTAAATCAGAATCAGATCCCGCATTTTCTCTGTAAACACACCGGTTCCCGGATTGCTGATTTCCGCAAATGCTTTTACAACATTCCGCTCCATGCCGACAGCATTGTTTTTCAGTCGCTCGCCACTATCCTGCAGGAATTCATCAACCTGTCCGTCCTTGATTTTCGGAATACTGCCAATCAATCTGCCCACGGCATTACTGGCGCTTCCGATTCCCTTCAATAGATTTGCCTCAAGTGCAGAATTCCCCAGTCTTTCCAGGTATTCAGAACACTTGCCATACAGATCACGGTATGTCATGGAGAGCGATTCGATTTCTTCCTTGATTCCGGTGATATACTCTTCCTTGAAGTTACCGCTCAGCATGATTTCCAGAAGAGAAGACAGTGAGAATGTGTACAGAGATAGCCGATAATACTTGAATTTCTTCAACAGGTCTTTCAATGTGGATTTCACTTTCATCTGAGCGACGACCAGTTGTTTGGAATTCAGCACTTCCGTGACCTGTTTCTGATAGGACAGCATGTTTTTCCGGGCAGTTCTCTGCAAATCCAGAACCATCTTGTGATTGCTCTGAAGATAGTGCTCGTTGTCCCAGTTGTATTTGAATTTACTGATCATGCTGACCAGCGTCTCGACATCTGCTTCAATCTCTGATTCTTTCTCAACCTCAAGGAAGGTGAGAATCTGCTTCTGCATTTCTTCAATGCTGTCAAGTTTCTGCTCAATGGAGAACAGCGCAACCGCCATCAGCATTGTGGCAGGGTCAATCGGCACCGTGGCTGTGCTTGTTGCAGTCAGCGGCCCGGCAGACTGAAACTGCGCCATTTTGGATGTACTATCGGCGCACTTGAGCGCACCCCAGGAGTTTCCGTTCCGTGCAACTTTCAGCGCATCTCCAACCCCGGCATTTGCCAGATAATATAGCCCCTGTGTGTTCACCGTTGTTGTCTGCGTCACGGTATGTAACGCAGGAATCAGCGAAGATACACCTGCCCCCAAAGTCGCAAGCTGTGCGATAGGCATACTGAATGAAGCCTTCGCTGGAAGCTCTGAGCGTGTATCCATCAGGATGCCATTTGTGACCTCAATCAGATCTGCCTGATGCGGAATGACTTCATGCCCTTCCGAAGGGCTTTCCGTGCCATCTATTCGCGTAATTTCTCCCATAGTATAATCCTCCCATTGTGCTTTTACTGAGCCGATGATATTCGCCTCATAAGAGCGTATGTTTTTTTCGCGAACCAGCTTTGAAGATGCCTACCGTTTTGGGGTACGCTTCGGTTCATTTTTCCGGGAGCTCGTCAGCTGATAGCTGAATTCAATCAGTTCTTTGATCTCATCATCAGCCGCCGGCCCGCACAGCAGTATCGAAACCCATTTTTCCTTGTTCATATGGTACGCAGGATAGAATCCCGGCTGCATCCGGAGCATACCAATAATGGTCGGATCACATTTCACGTTCAGGACATCAACCACACCGGTTCCGTCCATACCCAGCTTAGACCGGTCAACTTCAATAATGACACCATACCACTTGTTGTTATCTGTGTGGCGCAGGACAGCATTCCAGTCGTTCCACGGATAATCCGGTTCCGTACCATACTGGCGGCGACACCAAGAAAAAACATCCTGTCGAGTCATTATAGGTTCATCCCTTTGAAATATCTGCATCACATAGTTACAATAACAACTATTCATGGGCAGCGTAGTCTTCACTGTTGAACAAAGTGATTGATACTGGAATTACACCATTTCAATCGCATCTCTTAGCATTGTTTGATACTCTTTATGAATCTTCGATGGACTTTCGATCTTAATCTTGCCACCCCATCCGAAGACCCATCTGTAAAATGTCGGGGATGGATATATCTGAACTTTAGCCCGAAAATGCTCATCGTCCACCGGTTTGGTATCGACATCAATTCCAAATTGGTCAATTACATGCATCATCAGATTACTATTACATAATAGGGAAACTTCAACAATCTCATCAGTTCCGTACATTCTAAACACTTCTCTTGAATACTTAGGGCAGCACCGCACAATTGCTGAGGCAAGCGCTGTCGAATCACCCATCAGGCAGGAAACCATAGGCTTCCCGGCGCATTTCTTCGCGAGAGCGCACAACTTCAAGCCGCCAGGCAGGGCCTGTCAGCC
>JAQWCI010000100.1 GCA_028706005.1 Lachnospiraceae bacterium | reverse complement strand
ATTTGAGACGTCGGTGCCCAGCCGAAAAGATAGGCAAATACATCATTCAAAGTGACAGCAGAAATGAACAGGGATTGACGGTTGATGCAGTAAGAGGGCTGGCGGTTTCAAAAGAGATGATTACAACTAAGGCGGACATGCAAGGGGTTAGCTTAAATAACTATAAAATAGTGCCACCTGCGTATATTGCCTATGTACCAGACACCTCACGCCGTGGAGATAAAATGTCTCTTGGTTTTAATGACACAGACGAAACGTTCCTTGTGTCATCTATATCGACAGTTTTTAGTACGAAAAAAGACCGGTTGGTGCCAGAATACCTTATGCTGTTTTTCTGTAGAGCAGAGTTTGATAGATATGCACGCTTTCATTCATGGGGCTCTGCAAGAGAGACCTTTGATTGGGAAGAAATGCGCGATGTTAAGATACCAATACCTGACATCAAGGTTCAGGAGGCGATTTCCGATATCTACAAAGCTTATAAAGAAAGACAGGCAATAAATGAGCGTCTTAAAACTCGCATTAAGGATCTGTGCCCAATTTTGATTAAGGGTTCCCTTGATGAAGCTGAAAAAGAGGTGGCCGCCGTATGATTTTTTCTCAGCGTTATAAAGACTTAATCGAAGTCGGTAACGGTGAATCCAAGGATCATATCTGCGGAGAAATCGAGTTCGAGGTAAAACAGAAAATTGCGAAAATTCTTGAAAATTTTCGGGAACCGCAGAAATATCATCCAAGCCGCTATGACAGCTGGGAGGAAACGACTGACGCGCTTGAAATTGCTGCAAAAAAGTTGAACGAGATTATCGGAGCTCCGGTTGCAAATTGGGCAGCGACGGATTTCAGCCCCATTGTGGATGTTGGTGTTGTCATTGGCTGTATGTTTACGCCGTACTTGTTCGATTTAATTGAGCTCCAGTATGATGCCCTGTCCGAAAATGAAAAGGAGTCGTTTCGGCAACAAGTTAACGAGGCATTTCGTGTAAATGAAGTGCCATGGATTATTACCGATGGCGTGATGATCAAAATCGACGCTAAGCAGTTCGAACAGGATTTAAAACGCAAAACGCTGGAACAACTGCATGAGCTAAGGGATTCTGCACCCGTATTTCAGTCAGCTTATGACGAGCTGATAAAGGCAGTGGAGTTCCTCGAGAAGGAAGACTATGCTGAGGCAATTACGAATGCTGGGAAAAGCTATGAGAGTATTATGAAAATCATCTGCGGAGCTGATAAGGGCAATGCGGGAGAACTTACAAAGCAAATTGTGAGTGATGAACATTTAGATTTGCCAGATAGTATCAGCGGCGAGGGCTTCCGACAGAATGTACTTATGGCACTTCCCTATATCAGAAACAACATAGGAGCGCATGGCTCAGGAATGAATACAGCAAACATTCAAAAGTCGCTTGCCAATCTTGCTGTAAATATGGCCGCAACTCTTGATGCCTATCTGGTTGATGAATATAGCACTGAAGACTAATTGGAAGGAGGCGTTCCTGGTGGATTATATTTTTGAAAAAGGAAAATTTACAGAGGATGAACTCGAACAGGCAATTATTGAACTGTTCCAGCAGCAAGGCTATACTTATGTGCCCGGCGAAAGCATTCACAGGCGGTACGAAGATGTTCTTCTAACAGAAGATTTGCGCTCTTTTTTAGTGTCGCATTACAACAATGATCTAAGTGAAATTGAGATTCAAAAGATCATTAACAAGTTGAGTCTTATCAGCTCAACGCCACTGTATATTGGAAACAGGGACTCGTTTCGTCTTGTTACAGAAGGATTTGATCTTGGACGTGATGACCTCTCCAAAGTTGCTCTTCATGTGGATTATATTGATTTTGAAAATCCGGAGAACAATATTTTCAAGGTGGTTAATCAGTATTCTGTGCAAGATAAATGTTTACGTCGCCCCGACCTTCTCGTTTTCATCAATGGTATTCCTATTACAATTTTGGAGTTTAAAACGGCTACCGAAGAAGATACGACTATTCATAACGCATGGGAGCAAATTACAATTCGTTATTGTCGAGACATTCCAAAGCTAATGAAGTATTGCTTTCTTTCTGTCATTAGCGATGGTGCAAATAACCGTATGGGTAGTATTTTCACGCCGTATGAGTATTACTATGCATGGAATAAAGCCAACGATAAAGATAAAGTTTCAAATGGAATTAGCTCTCTTTATACGATAGTAGAAGGCGCATTTGCCAAAGAACGTATATTGAAATTGCTCAGGGATTTTGTGTTCTATCCTGATGACAGTAAAAAAAGCGAAGCTATTGTTTGTCGCTATCCGCAGTATTTTGGTGCGATGAAAATGATAGCAAATGTCAAAGTTCATATGCGCCCTGAAGGTGATGGAAAGGGTGGTACCTATTTTGGAGCGACCGGCTGTGGAAAAACATATACTATGCTTTTCCTTTCAAGGTTAATTGCGCTTCGGGACGACAACACATTTCATAATCCTACAATTATCATTATTGCTGATCGTGAAGACCTCGACACGCAGACATCAGAACTTTTCGTGACAGCAAAAAAATACCTCCATGAAGATGATGTTCGCAGCATCGAAAATCGTCAGGATCTTCACGATACTCTTAATGATCGGCCAAGCGGCGGCGTCTATATCACGACAATTCAGAAATTTTGTGAGAGTACAGGTCTCCTTTCTGACCGCAGCAATATCATCTGCATATCCGATGAGGCTCATCGCACCCAGACTGGTGTTGGAGCAAAGCTTAAAAAGACGGATAAGGGCGTTTTTACAACATATGGCTTTGGACATTATTTACGTACCAGTTTTCCAAATGCAACATACTGTGGATTCACCGGAACGCCAATAGACGAAACTATCGCTGTTTTTGGAGATGTTGTTGACAGTTATACAATGAAAGAATCCAGCGATGACGGCATCACCGTGCGCATCGCTTATGAACCGCGCCTTGCTCGTGTCATTCTCTCGGATGAGCAGGCAAAGGAAATAGAAAAATATTACGAGCAGTGTGCTGAGGAAGGATCTACAGAAGAGCAGATCGAGGAAAGCAAGCGCGCTATGAGCAAAATGAACGCGATCCTTGGTCATCCAGACAGAATAAAAAAATTGGCAGTGGATATTGTAGGACATTATGAATCTCTTTGTGCTGAAAAGCCGGAGATTGTACAGAAGGCAATGATAGTCTGTGCAGACAGAAAGATTGCTTTCCATGTATTAAAGGCGATTGAATCCTTGCGGCCAGATTGGGCAGTCAAGCGTAAAGCGGAAAATGAAGACGAACTAACGCAGGAACAGCTTGATAAGCTTGAGGCGCTTCCGAAGATAAATCTTGTTGCTACGCAGGGACAGAATGATGATAAAGAACTGTATGACCTGTGTGGCACCAAAGAACACCGAAAGATGCTGGACAAACAGTTCAAAAATACAGATTCAAATTTCAAGATTGCTATTGTTGTCGATATGTGGATTACTGGATTCGATGTCCCATCACTGGCGGTCATGTACATTGACAAGCCTTTGCAGAAACATACTCTGATTCAGACCATCTCTCGTGTAAACCGTGTCTTTGACGGTAAAGATAGAGGTCTCGTCGTCGATTATATTGGAATTAAAAACGATATGCTGGAGGCCGTAAAGAAGTACGGCAGCCCGCAAGACAGTCCTATTGATGAGCTAAATATTACATTGTCAATTTTCCGAAATCATTTGTCTCTTATTGATGAATTACTTAGTGGATTTGATGCGTCAAAATTTTACAATGGTTCTCCGCTTGATAGGCTTAATTGTTTGAATGAAGCAGCGGAATTTGTTCAGATGAAAAAGGATACTCAGACTCGTTTTATGGGACTCTCCCGAAGACTAAAAAGCGCATATATTATATGCTTTCCTTCGGGTGAACTTACGGATGAGGAGACATCTAAAGCACAGTTCTATCTTGCCATTCGCTCTATTATTTACAAGCAAACACAGGGTGACGCTCCGGATGCTGAGATTATGAATCATGTTGTAGAGGATATGGTTCGTGAGGCTATAACCTGCACTGGCATAGAGAATATTGTGGACGAGCATAAGTCGGTAGATCTCTTCAGTGATGATTTTCTGAAAGAACTGGAAACAGTAAAGTTGCCGATTACCAAGTTTAATGCTCTTTTGAAGCTCCTACGTAAGGCGATTTCAGCTTATGGTAAAACTAACAAGGTAAAGGCCGTTGAATTTGATGAACGTTTGCGGCAGGTTGTTGATGCGTACAATAGCCGTGACAAGCTCATATTTACAAGCGAAGTCGTATCTGATTTTGTTAATGATCTTTCTGATCAGCTTATTAAAATCATGAATGATTTAAATGATGATAAAAGATCATTTGAAAAAATGGGAATCTCTTATGAAGAGAAAGCTTTCTATGACATTCTTGTTAAAGTTCGTGATGCTCATGGATTCCCATATGCTGATGAAAAATGCATTATTCTTGCCAAAAAGATAAAAGGGCTTATTGACGATAAATCTCAATATGCAGATTGGTCTACTCGTGAGGATATCAAAAACCAGTTGAATATGGATTTAACTGTCTTGCTTTATAAGAATGGGTATCCACCAGAGTGGGATGAAGAGGTATTTGAAAAAGTCATGGAGCAGGCTGAAAATTTCAAACAATACAGTTCGCCGGATGGAGAAGAATTACCTGTATCGGAGGAAAATACTCCAATTAAATATGACTTTGAAGCAAAGCAAAAGCCAGCATCTATGGTTGCGGAAAATCCTGAAGTATATGGAAATAATAATTGAAGCATTTTTTTGAGGAGAGTGATCACATGCTGCAAAAGTCAATTAATGATAAGAAATTTAATGATGTGTTTGTTGAAGTCCCCTATTTGGAGACTTTAGGGCAGCATGCCAACGAACAGTTGCGTCTCTTCCGAATGAAAGAAGTTATTAGTAACAGATTTTCAAAAACTTCTTTGCAGGAATTTCTTGAATGGAACGTTGGCCAGTATGTATTTTCGCGTTCACAGATTGAACAATTTGAACTGGAAGGAAATGTATTCAGCGTTGGTATGGAAGCGCTTGATCTTATGCGTAAGAGCGGACATGCTGATGAAAGAGGTACAGGAAATGAAGTCGGAGAAATCCTGCTATATGCTTTTCTGGAATCAGTTCTCGGAGCTCCAAAGATTTACAGCAAGGTTGAGTTGAATGTATCGGTAAGGTCTGATGAAAGCGTAAGCGATGGGATGCACTTGCTTAGCCTTGGTGGTGATGAACATACCTTATCATACGAAATGGTGTTCGGAGCATCAAGTGTGATTGGCGATCTTGGAATAGCTATCGACAAGGCGTTTGAACGTGTCCAACAGATCGAAAAACATGCTTCTACGGAGATACATATTGTTGATAGTACAGTCTTTGAACTTCCTGAGAAAGACCCGGTCGCGCAGCAGCTAAATGAAATAATAACACCCAGACCTGATAAAACAGTCTGTCGCGATACAGCATACGGTTTGTTTCTTGGTTATACCCTTGGATTAGATCCCAATAAATATAGCAGTCAGGAATATCGGGATCTTGTTGATAAGAAGATTACCGCTGGTGTTTCTAATGCATTGCCACAAATTAAAGAAAAAATTGCAGAGCTTGGTCTTACCAACAGATCGTTTTATGTTTATATTCTTCCATTCGATGATGCCGAGGATGACAAAAAATCAATTATGAAGAATGTCATGAGAGAAGGTGAAAATGATGCCTGATGAGAAAAATTTTGGGTATAGCTATTTCACCAAATTGAATGAAAATCAATATTTGAGGACATTGTACCATGATATTCTTTTTAACTATGCTATTCGGTTATTTAACTTTGATAAAAGCAGAATGAAGGTTTTTTCTCTCGCGGACGCGCTTTCTTTTGCAGACCTTCTTTCAAAATCAAATCATCCCGCACTATCAGATTCTCAGAAGGAATGGGCACAGGAAATTGTAACAATGCTGTCTGAGTTATATCCGGAGGACAGACGAGTATCTTATGTTACAGGTTCAGTGTTGAGTACGATTAATAATTATCGTGGGAAGAAACTTCTGAATTCAACTTTTGAAGGGGTAGATGTACGAGAAAGGATTTTTTCGAGGTTCAAGCGTGAACTGCTATCTATTCCTGCCGACCCAGACAACGCTTTCATGACAGCTCAACGAAAAATTTATGATCATATCACCGACAGATATTATAGCTTTTCAGCACCAACATCAACTGGAAAGTCCTTTATCATGCGTATTTTCATGAAGCAGCAGATTTTAGAAGGTAAGAAAAATAACTTTGCACTTATTGTTCCAACAAAAGCACTTATCAATGAAGTGCGCATAAAAGTTACTGAAGACCTAGGTACGAATTTAAAAAAGTATGGATACCACATTGTCACCGCTGCTGGTGATGCGGCACTTCAAGTGGAACCGAAATTGCCTGAGGAGTGTCGCAATTATATTTTGATAATGACGCCAGAACGTCTCCTTTATTTGCTTATAAATGAGAAGAAGCTACATATAGACTATTTGTTTATTGACGAAGCTCATAAGGTATCAAGTGATGACAATAGAAGTCCATTCTATTATCAGGTAGTGCAGATGCTTGCAGAAAATTCACCTAATACCCATGTAGTATTTGCATCGCCAAATGTTCCTAATCCGGAAATCTATTTGAAACTAATAGGTGAACTAGATGCTGAGTCATTAAAGAAACAACATCTTACTACTTCACTTTCACCGGTTACGCAAATAAAATTCCTGATTGATCTCGAAAGTAGCGAAGTGAGTGTTTATGATGAACATGCTGAAGAACCTATTTCTATAACTTCGGTAGCGTTGCCGGATGCTGACTTGACGGATGTACTTCTTCGTTTTGAACGTGACAACGATGGGAATCAGACCCAGTCGATTGTATATTTTCCGTCCACAAGGAAGACTGTAACAGCTGCAAGAGATTTTGCTGCAAACAGAGTGGAACAAACAGATAACAAGCTTCTTATGGAATTATCAAAAGATATCTGCAATGAAGTTCATGGTGACTACTATCTGGCTGAGCTTGTCAAAAAAGGCGTGGCATATCACATTGGATATTTACCTTCATCGATTCGGCAGCGGATAGAGAACCTGTTTAAAAGCGGAAATATTACAGCCTTATTTTGCACCAGTACACTTGTTGAGGGCGTCAATTTGCCAGCCGATAATTTGTTTGTTACAGATTTTAGAAACGGCTTAAAGAATATGAAACCCGTTGACTTTAGAAATTTGATCGGCCGTGTAGGGAGATTAGACTATAGTTTATATGGGAATGTATTTTTAGTTGCATCAAACGAAAAAGCAAATGAAAAATATGTGAGTTTGCTGAGGGAGAAAATACCAGAGCAAACACTTTCTGTGGAAAAGCAGCTCACAAAGCCGCAGAAAAAGCATGTTATTGAGACATTACTCTTAGGTACAGTTGAACTAACAAAATACCCTGAAAAGCAGAGCGCCGATTCTTATGATATGATGAGAAAATTTGCGATCATTCTTTTGAACGATATCATGAAGAATCGTAACAGTAATGTACGCCGTGAATTTACCGCTTTGATGAAGCCAGGAGAAGAAGAACAGATTCGAGCTGCATTCTCTAATCAAGAATTTCAACAGGATGACGATATAACGGTATCTGTTGATCAATCGGAATCATTATATCAAGCAATAGCATTTAACGGACTGGAATTTCCTGAAATTGACGCTGACGGAAAATATGATCGTGATGAATTGATGGCTTTCCTCGAGCGGTTATGTAAGATATTTAAGTGGGAAGTATACGAGTCAGATACGTTAGGGCATGTAGGTAAATATTCACACAAACATGGAAAGCTAAGCTGGTATGCAGTCATTCTTGGTCAGTGGGTGCAAGGATATGGCCTAAGTCAGATTATGAATCAGGCATTGCAACATAAGCGAAACCATCCTAAAGATGCTCTATATGTAGACAGAACGTATATTGATTATAATGATTCGCGTGAACACAGAAATATAGTAATTTCTGAGGTTCTATCAGTGATAGATGATGTAATACTGTTTCGACTCTCAAATTATTTTTTGAAAGTGTCAAAAGCATATAAAGAGATTAAAGAAGTGGATCAGGTTGAAAATGATTGGTATGAATTTGTTGAATACGGATCGACAAATAAGCAAGTTATTAGTGTACAACGACATGGATTCACCAGAGAATCTGCAATATATATTTTGAAACATCCGGAGTATGTAGCAAATCCGGAGCCGGAGTTGAAACTTAAAAGGAGCATAGAGACTTGCGGAAACAGAGGTGTCTGCGATGATATGGATTTGGTGAAATACAATTTGCCGGATCTATTTGTGGATTAAACGAAAACATAGATGAGGAAGGTACGAACACATGGGAAAAGAACTATTTGACAACATTCCGAGCAAAGTAACGAGCATTAATGTACCAGCCGAACGGAAATCGTGAAAAGATGCACCCGCCCTGCTTTTGCTCGTTCAGCGGTAGTGGAAATTTTCACATATTCATCGTTTTACAGCCTTTCTTTAACAATGTTG
>JAQWCI010000007.1 GCA_028706005.1 Lachnospiraceae bacterium | reverse complement strand
ATTTCCATGTTGTTGATGTTGAAAGCGCCGATAGCATAACCGCCATCATATGCTTTTTTGAATAGTTCAGTACTTGTAACAATAGGCATTGTCTTATACCACCTTTCATTTTGGAGATATTTTGTTAATGCTCCGTCCATAAATTATATACAAAAGAGACTGTGTGTGCAAGCATCGATACAGCGGTTTGTCTGTGATATACTAGTGCTACAGTTTATTTGCATAATATATAACTCATTCTGAGAGGCCATAATTTGAATACTGGCAGAAAAGGCAATAAGTGGTACAAACTTGACAATGCGGCAATTATAATTCCATGCTCCGCGCATGGTGCGGATACGCGTGTTTTCAGGATTGCCTGCGAGCTCAATGAAGATGTGGATCCTGCCATCCTGCAGACCGCACTGGATGAGACACTTAAGGAATTCCCGTATCTCAACTCATGCCTTCGGAAAGGGCTCTTCTGGTATTACCTTGACGCACTGCCGTTCGGTGCAAAGGTTGAAGAAGATGCCGAGCCTGTCATGTTTCCCATATACATTCCCGGAAGACGCAATCTTCTTTATCGTGTCACCTATTATAAACGCCGCATCAATCTCGAGATGTTCCATGTCCTGGCAGACGGGACCGGCGCCATAATTTTTCTCAGAAGACTACTGACAAATTACCTGTCAGCTGTTCATCATCTTGACCCATGTGCGGCGCAGGATTTTTCATCAAGAGACGAGAAGACTATCGATGCATTCTCGCGCTACTATCAGCATGAGAAGGATTTTAAGATAGGGCAGCTCAAATCCGTCAATGCATACCAGCTTCACGGCGAACGCGACATGAATCAACTGAGTCACGTAGTGGAGGCCGTTCTTTCCGCAAAACAGTTTGTTGACGCAGCTCACAAATATGGCACGACTGTCGGAGTTTTCGCGACATCCCTTTACATTGCCGCAGTTATCGACGGCATGTCCGTTCACGACAGCACAAAGCCTGTCGTTATATCTGTTCCTGTTAATCTGCGGCAATTCTTTCCGTCGGATACTACCAGGAACTTTTTTGGTGTCATTACAATAATCTACTATGCCAAAGACTACGACGGCGATCTGCAAAGCATTATCAAAATCGTAAAGGATCAGTTTTCGGAACAATTGCAGCATGAGAACATAAGCAATACCATGAATTCGTTCTCAGCCCTTGTTCACAACATGGCTATCAAATTCATTCCACTCGTGCTAAAGGAGCCGGGCCTCACATATTTTATTTATCTTCAGCGGAAAGGTGTCACGGCCTCAATGTCTAACATGGAGCGCATAACAATGCCCGACGAAATAACGCCCTACATTGATCACTTTGCGGCTTTCATGTCCGCACCAGGCATGCAGGTCACAATGGCGACCTTCGGGGACAAGCTTGTTTTCGGTTCGGCCGGCACATTCACCTCGCACCCTGTAATGCTTCGCTTCTACAGACGCCTTACCGAGATGGGAATTGACGTTGAAATAGCAACCAATGACTATAACAACCATACAGCTGATATAAAGGAGGCCAGATAAATGCAATACTGCCCCAGATGTAAGGTGAAAATCCGTGGGAACAAAAGGTGCTGCCCTCTGTGTCAGGGTCTTCTTGAAGGCGAACCTGAATCACCGGCCTTCCCGGTTATTAAAAAGCCGGCTGTCAGCCAGGTGTCATTCTTCCGGATAGTGACATTTGTTTTGATTGTTCTCGAAATAGCCATGATAACACTGGATTTTCTGACGGATCGCGCACTTCCCTGGGTCTCCCTCACAGAGATATATGCTGTAATCTGCTGGGCTGATCTGTGGATAGCCCTGTATTTTCGCAATAACGTAATTAAAATGGTGACGATCGAGCTGTATATCGCGATGGTCATATGTCTGATAATAGACATCGGGTCGGGGTTCCGCGGATGGTCTGTTGAATGGATGATTCCTTCGACATTCGTGGGGATGGCAATAATCACGGTCATAATTGCCAAAATACTTCATATCTCTCTTGAGGTTTATATCATTTATCTCTTTACAAATGTAATGCTGTCATTATTGCAGCTCATCGGAACGCTGAGCGGTCTTAATAAATTTCCCGCACCAGCGGTGATTTCCATGGCTCTCCTCCTTATAGGCGGTGCGGCAATGGCACTGTTCCGTTCAAGGGAACTGAAAAGCGCAACCGGCAAATGGTTTAACCTTTAAATGGTAAATAATATGGAAAACAAGAAGCTCATAAGAAAAGAGAAGGCTGAGAAAGCAATAGAGAAGACTAAGAAGCTCGCCGCCAATGCGGGTAGTTTTGTCGAAGAGACGGTCGGCGGTTTCATTGAACGGCGCGAGGAAGCACCCCTCCTTGTCGGCGAACCCACGGCGCACGTCTGGTATCGCATTCCGGTTCCCTATGGAATTTCGGGTGATGGCACCGAATATCACATCTACATCAAAAAAGCCTGCACTGACAATCTGTGCATCTTTATGTCCGGCGGCGGAGTTGCCTGGAACGAGTATACTGCGGCACGGCCTGTTACAGGCGCGGCAGTCGCTTCCGGCGAGCCAAATTACTACTGGAACAATCTGCGTCCATTCACCCAGATCATGAACATAAATGTCGGGATTACCGACACGAACCAGCTCATAAACCCGTTTTATGACTGGAATTTTGTCATCATAACATACACTACCGGAGACTTTCATGTCGGCAATTCTGATTTTCCATACAAGGCTCTCGACGGTTCTGATCAGATACTGCATTTCCACGGAAGACGTAACTTCGAATGTGCTATGGATATTGCCAGAAATTTCTTCCCATCACCGTCAAAACTCCTTATTGCCGGCGATTCAGCGGGGGCGTTTGCAGTTCCCGCTGTCGCAGGAAGAATTGCTGACGAATGGTATCCTTACTGCAATGATATTACTTTGTTTTCCGACAGTGCCCAGCTTATAAACGATAAATGGCAGTCGATTGCCCGCGACGTATGGAAGAGTGACAATTCAGTGTGGCAGCCGCTCTCCGGAGACAACATCACTCTCGACTGGTACAGAGCTCTTCTGTATGCAAATCCCGGCCGGTTCAGATGTCTTTACGCGAGCTCTACCCATGATTATCTGCTCAGCGCCTTCTACAATGATATGACCAAAGAAATATATAAGACGGACAACGCTGTCAGAAGAAAATATTATAAGCAGCTTCACCAGATGGTATCAGAGCTCCGTGATCTCGGTTCCGATTTTCACTTCTTCATAAACGACTGGAAGAACCCGCTCTACACAAAAGCACAGCTCGGCACTATCCATACAGCCGTGCGGCTTCGTTACTTCTACATGCGGACGTTAAAAGGCGCCACTATGGCCGCATGGCTTCGTGACGCCGTAAATGGCAAAACATATGATGTCGGAACTGAGCTTTTGTAATACCCGGATCTCAGTGGTAACACCTGATTATCGTAGCTGATTCAGACGAAACTTTAACTTCCATTTTCCCATTCTCAACTTTTATTATCACCGGGTCAGTATTGTACCCTGTTCTGTCTGACATCATTATTCTCGTCATGTCACAATTTACGGCAGTGCCTGCAAATACAGGCTCTGTCCGTGAAATCACATCAAAAGCATTATTATTGATGATCACCAGCACAGTTTCCATCTCATCAAATCTCGCATAGCAAATGCAACCGGGCTTTGATTCCATGAGGCGGACAGAGCCTGCGATAAGGCACCTGTCTTTCTTATGAATTCTGATCATCTCTTTATGGAATTTTATGAGATCCTCATTTTCCCTGCCCCATGGATAAGTCCTTCTGTTGTCAGGATCTGTGAAACCGCAGAGTCCCGCTTCATCGCCATAATAGACAGTCGGAGCTCCCGGCCATGTCATCTGCATGACTATCGCCTCGCGGAACACAGCCATATCCACATTCTCCTCTGCTGCCAGGGGGCCAAGAGTCTCGATTCTGCCTACCTTATGATTCGTTCTTGTAAGGAACCGCGAATGATCATGATTCGACAGTTCATTCATACTTATAAACATCGGTGCGCTGTTCATCGCACCGTTCCAGTAATAGGTCATTCTCTTCCAGAACTGGTCTGTATTATTAAGAAGATCCCGGCGGAAATCATCACTGTGTTTCTCCATGCCTGTAAGGAACCATGTTATAGGCTCCATGAATGCGTCATAGTTCATAATGGTATCCCATTCATTGCCCTGAAGCCAGGCAGAAGAATCTCCGTAATTCTCAGCCAGTATTACCGCGTCAGGATTTGCCTCTTTTACGGCCTTTCTGAACTCCTGCCAGAAATGGTGATTGAACTCAGGAGAATGACCGAGATCAGATGCCACATCGAGACGCCATCCATCAGCGTGAAACGGAGCCGATACCCATTTACGGCCAATATCAAGCACATAATCAGTTAATGCGCGTGAATTTTCATAATTAAGCTTTGGCAGGGTATCGTGTCCCCACCAGGCATCATATGTGCCGTTATAAGGCCATTTTCCGCCCTTGAACTGGAAATAATCATGATAAGGGGAATCCTCTGCTACATATGCGCCCTTCGGCTCCCCGTCAATCTGTTCATATATACGCTCTCTGTCCAGCCATTTGTTAAATGAACCGCAGTGGTTGAACACACCATCGATAATAACTTTTATTCCGCGCCTGTGGGCCTCCTTTACAAGCAATGCGAACAGCTCATCACTCGCTGTAAGATTCCCGGCATCAGTAGTGCGCACAGCATAGCGCGATGCGTGGCTGTTGTCGTGATCGTCAGGGGATAAAAGTTTCCCTCCATCATTAACTATTCTCCCGATATGCGGATCAATATGGCCATAGTCCTGACTGTCATACTTGTGATTAGACGGCGAAACAAACAGCGGATTCAAATATATAACATCAACGCCGAGATCAGAAAGATAGTCAAGTTTATTGATTACTCCCTGTATATCGCCGCCATAAAACTCCCTGACGTCATCAGCCTGCGGCAGTCTGTTCCAGTCTTCGACCTTTACAGAATGATTCCCGATGTAATTGTACTCATCTGTCTGTACGTCGTTTGACTCATCTCCGTTGCTGAACCTGTCCACATAAATCTGGTACATCACAGCGCCGACCATCCATTTTGGTACGCAAAAACCGGGGACAAGATTCCACCATGATGGCTCTTCGATCTTTCCCTCAATTCCCCGTCTTGTATACAGGAGATGCTCCGTGTCAGTATAAACATTAAAAACCCAGGAAATCTTTCTGTCATCCAGCTCCACTACCGCTGAATGCCAGGCAAAACTATCGTTCTCAGCCACGCGTATCATCTCATATTCGCGTGCACCTCTGACGGAAAGCGTACAGTGATCCACTCCAGTCTTTGCCGTTCTGAGAAGAATTGTAAGCTGAGAAAACGGGGCAGGCTGCCATGGTTTTATATAATCAGATGTATAATCCGAAAAAATAGCATTTATCTCGAAATCAGTCATAAAGTCTTTTCTTTCCTGTTGCTTTTGTGTTCGCGCACAATGATAACACAGATGCGGTACCCCCGGCAATCCAATGCTCCGGGCTATCAGGATGTCTTATTGATCATGTCCGCGGCGTACACAGCATCTTTCTCGTCCTCAGACCCGCTCTCATAATATTCGTAGAGAATGTCTATCTTCTCCTGGTTCCAGGCGGAAGACAGTGTCCTTATTCTCTTGCCGGCTGTGTTCGCGGCTTTTATAGCCGCGCTAAGTGTCGGTATGTAATCTTCGACCTTATCGAAATCTACATTTTTGCTAATTGGCATCTGTCCAGTATCATATGCGATCTGTGTCTGTACGTCATCGCTGAGCATATACTTAAGGAACCTCTGCACGGCTTCTTCTTTCTTCGAGTCTTCCTGTTTTTTTATTACATAGCCTGAAGACACAGAGAAGTAAATAAGCCCTTTTCCATCTGAAGACGGATATGGTGCGAACTTTATATCTTCAGAAATATCTGCCTTGTCTATAGGCTCACTCTCCCATATCCCGTTAAAATACACCGCGGAGCCGCCTGAAAGGAACGTTTCTCTGGCACCTGCAGTGTTGTCCGCTGTGTCAGATACCTCAAGCAGTCTGTCAAGGTCATTCCTGACGGCGAATAAAGTGTCTCCACTTGTTCTGCCATAATTAAACGAAGCTTCATCCCTTGCACTGAAGTGTCCATACATATCAGCCAGCAGGAAGAATTCGTACAGCTGGGTGGACTCAACGCAGCAGGCCGATCCCAGATCTTCATCTTTCATGTAAGTATCCACAGCGGTCATATCTGCGAAAAACTCATCCCAGGTGAGCGGCACCTCTGTCACGCCTGCCGCATCAAAGAGCTTCTCATTGTACCAGTATCCGGAGCCTCGATAGCATCCGGGACCGTATATATTCTGCCGTTTCCCATTCTCAGCGTATCAATTGCATCCTCGTAAAGGCTGTCTGCCACTTCGGTATTTTCTTCGAAGAAGCCGCTCAGATCCATGGCATAGCCAAGCTTTGTGGCGTTTCTTGCGTACGAAGCATAGCCACTCGTGTTGACAATGTCCGGCATCTTACCTACCGATAACATATCATCAGCTTTGTCCATTGCAACGGATGCGTCAGCATATTCAGTGATACTGAGATCAATATCAGGATTAAGCTCTTCGAACTCCTGATATATTTTGCGCATCCTGGCGTGGATCTCGCTGCTGCCACCCCATCCGTGAATAAACGATATTTTTGTTTTCTCTGCTGTTTCTGTCTCGCCGCACCCCAAAAGGAGCATAGCGCAGGCCAGAATTATGATCAGGCACTTTTTCATATATGAGCATATCTCCCATGCTGTTTACATACAGCACATTTACTGGCAGGAATCCTTATATTCCTTCGGTGTCATTCCTGTGGCTTTTCTGAAGAAGTGCGAGAAGTACGTAGCATTGCCGAAACCCAGCTTCTCAGCGACCTCGTATATCATCACATCATCTTTTGACAGGTATTCCTTGGCTTTCTCCAGCCGCTTTTTATTCGTATATTCAATGATCGTCTGACCGGTCAGTTCCTTGAACCGCCTGCTGAGGTAGCCGGTGCTGGTGCCTATACTATCCGCCATCTCGTCAAGAACAAGATTCTCCATGTAATGCTTGTCTATGTATTCTTCACATTCCTTTATGATAGACCGGCTCCTGTCCCTGGATTCAGCCATAAAGCCGCACATATCCCCGATCACTTTTCGCATCAGTGCTTCATATTCTTCAATAAATCGTTGTTCCCGGATTATCTCCGTAAAGTTTTCCCTGATGCCTGTCACCTCGGAAAAACTCTTATCATAAACATCCGTAATCCTACTGCACTGCATAAGGATTGACAGCTCAGTGTTCTTTATTGTGTGGGCTCCATACCCCTGTTCCCTCTGATATGACAACAGCTCATCAAAACATTCGTCTGCAGCCTTATCATTCCCAAGCCTGATGTTCTCTGTGATTTCACTCACCAGCCTGTCATTCTCAGCCGTATCATAATGTTCTTTTTCCTTTATGCCGTCGCCGTAAAAATATACGTTCTTTCTGTCGCTGAGGAACTCCGACTCCAGCGCCAGCTCAGCCTCTTTGTATGCTTCGCCCAGTTCTCCGCAGTTTACATGGAATGAGCTCACACCTGTTCCTGCCTTGAGGTGCATGAACCTGTTCATGGTTTCCGTCGCATCTTTGATGCGAATTATTAGACTGCCCTGCCTCAGTGGCTCGCAACCGGCAAGAATCACCGCGAACCTGTCCCTTTCAACAGGGATAGCCTGAAACAGATAATTCTCGAAAGCCATATTGAAGAAATTGTCGATACTCTCGCGGATCTTCGTTTCAGACCGCTTCTTTGTGAGTTCATCACTGATCTGTATCTGTATGATCAGGACTGCATAGTTGCGAAGCTCTACAGATAAGGCACTAAAAGAATCTTCAATAATGCTCTTATCATAAACCGAGTGATTAAAAACAGACTTAAGCATGTTCTCCAGTCTTAGCTGCTTATTGTCTGCACCCTCACTGTTCCTCGAACCCTTAAGCTTTTCTGCTGCCATTTCAAGTGAATGTCCAAGCTGATCCAGCACATCTGTTTTTGTCACATAATCTACCACTCCGTATTGCAGTGCCTTCTTGGCGTATTCGAAATCCGAGTATGCCGTCAGAATTATGACTGCTATATCCCGCTTCTCCTCGTATATTTCTCTGGCCAGTTCAATACCGTCTTTTCCTGGCATACGTATATCGCTTATAAGAATATCAGGCTTCACTTCGTCCAGCTTTTCCGAGACCTCAAGCCCGTTTCTGGCGCAATATACCACTTCGCAGTCATACTGTTCCCAGTTAACAAGAGAATTCAGTGCTTTTCTCATAATAGGCTCATCATCAGCCAACATGACTTTGAACATCAGTCGTCTCCTTGCTTTGTTGATCCATTATCATACGGAATATGCATCATTACCGTTGTTCCGGCATTTTTCCCTGAAATTATCCTCATGCCGTATTTGTCGCCATATGCCAGTTTGATTATCTGCAGAACATTATTGATTCCTATGTGATTATGTCCCTCGGCCTGCTCATCGAACACGAGCGGAAGAGGAATCTCCCCATCCCTGTCAAAACCCACGCCATTGTCCTCGACAATAATCATAATGCCGTCATCATCCGCTATACTTACCGTGATCACTCCATCCGCGATCTTGTTCTCGATTCCGTGTACGACGGCATTCTCAACTATAAGCTGTATTCAGAGTTTTGGCACATAATAATCGAGCAGCCTGTCGTTATCCACTTTGAAAGTGCAGTTCAGTTTATCCCCGTACCGGAATTCCTGTATCTCGAGATAACACTTAACATACTCGAGCTCCTGCTTTATCATCACCTTCTCACTGTCAGACCTGTATATCTTGGCCTGCATCAGTTTTGCAAATGATGAAGTGACCTTGAACAGAGAATCATTTCCGTCCATCTTCGCCTGAAGCGCTATGCCGTTCAGCACGTTGAAAACAAAATGTGGATTCATCTGAGACTGATAGAAGCGAAGATTCATATCATCGATTGCGATCTTTTTCTCATAAACCTCATGAACAAGGTGATTGATATTATCAGTCATCTCATTGAAGGCGTTGCTTATCTCCGTGAATTCCTCACTGTCGTAAAGGTCAAGTTTTACCGTGTAATCACCAGTCTCTACCTTGCGGAGCTTCGCAGTGAGCTGCTCAAGCGGCTTTGTGACTCTTGATGTGAAAACGGCAAAACTTATAAGGGAGATAGCTCCCGCTATCACGATAACGAACAGGTAGACTTTGAAAGAATTCATGAGGACCGAAGCCGCATAAGACTCAGGAATTCCCATCAGCAAGTCAAAACCCATGTTGGATTCAGTATTGTAAACGCGATAGTTTTTGTTTCCAATCTTCTTTATGTACGGATCGTCACTGTGTTCACCGTTGAATTCCGCTATTGTTTCATCCGCGTTTATGTTGTCTGTTCCGAGCACAGTCCCATACTTGTCGTACATGACAAAAAAGGCATCATCAAAGCGTTCTATCGTGCTCATCACCTCTTTGATACTGTCGGTATTCATCCTGAATATCATGCAGCTGACTGCGTCCATGTTGCTGTCATAAAGTGGATATGCCAGATATGTTTTGCCGTCAAGGCTTTCTCTGTAGGCTGTCTCCCCTGACTCCAGATAATTGTTGTAAAAAACTGATATATCTCTGTCTGTCCTGCCAAGCTCTGTCTTGTCCGGAGCATAGTAGAAACTTGTGAGATAATTGTCCGCTGAACACATAAGAAAAACACAGGTTATGAACGGTGTGCCGTTCTCGCTGATGTTATTCTCACTGCTTATATCTACCACGTTTTGGAAACGGTTCTGAAGTTGATTCCTGTCGCCGCTGTTATCATCTTTCGCTACCGCATCCATCAGATCTGAAGTATTCCTGACACTTATCATGGCATCTTCAATGAACTTTGTGCGCTGATCGATATTGCCGGTGATCTGTTCCATGTAGAAATCCATGTCTGAGCTTATGTAGTCCTTTGTGAGGGTAGATGCAGATATGATAAATAGCACTCCGCATAGTGTAAAGGCAAGGAGTGCTATCAGAACATTTGTAGTGATCATTGTATTTCTGAGCGATTTTACTTTTTTTCTCTCAGAACTCATTTATGTCCTCCAGGGAGCGCAACCGCAAAACCACCCTCAGAGCACAGAAGAAAGGAATTCTTTAAATGCGCTTACGCCGCCTCCGATATTTCTTACTTCGTCCGGCAGTTTCCACGGATTTTCGGACACATCAATAAAGGTTCCATTCTTTGTGGCTTCCGTTATCATGTAGGCGTCGCTCCCTCTGATCCCGTCGGTGAGATATGTGAACTCATCCCCGACAAAGCAGCAATCTTCGGCCTTTATTCCCTCTTTGTACAGTACGTTTTTCATGAAGTAATCAACATTATCGCTCTTTGTTGTTATGCCGATCTCGATATACTTGGCATCAGTTGTCGAACAAAGAGGTAAATCTTACTTTGTACCCATATCATCCGCCATCCTGATGACATCTGCAAGACCTTCTGAAATTCCTTTTCTCTTCAGTTTCTCCTGTACCATCCCGATTTCACTCTGCTGAAGGAAAAGTTTACCGCCGCGATCGTGATCTGCCATGAGATCGACCTTACAGTAATTTGGTCTCGAGAAAACGATGTCCGAATTCAGATCGTAATCCCGCAGCAGCTTCGTATGCAGGTCAAAACTGGCTGAATGGATCTTCAGCAGTGTATTCTTATCAGGCAGCATACTGTTTATTATCACAGGCTTGCCGTCTTTAAAGCCGTAATCAAAGGCACCCCTGCCGAGACCGAGATAGAGATTTCCGAGGCAGTCTTCCGGAATGTTCTTCTCAATGCTGCCTTCCGCGATATTCTCTATTGTCGTTCCACTCACTATTATAAGCTTTACGCCCGCTCTAAGTACAGGTACCATAGCCTTCAAAACATCTTCAGCCGGAGCAGTCCTCGATTCGACCGCAGTCCCGTCCCAATCAAAAAAAACACATTTATACTTTGCCATGATCTTTCGCTCCTCAGTAGTTCACAGTTATGCTGTCATCCGTCATTTCATATGTTTTGCCGCCTATATTGAACAAAAATCCGCTCTTCTTCTGCCCGGTAAGGTGAAGTGTCATTGTGGTCTTCGTAAGCTTGCAGTCAGCCTCATATCCCCTGCACGCGAAGTGATATGACATTGAATTCCAACTGTCCGGCAGGTCAGGCACAAAACTCACTCCGTCCGCATTTACCCTGAGTCCGCCGAATCCCAGGACTGTTACCATCCATGTTCCGCCGTTTGCCGCAGGATGCGTGCCGCCTATATAAAGATCTCCGAGGTAGAGCTTGTAATTCCCGACAAGATCTATCGTCGCGGCTTTCATCATGTAGTCATAAGCGTAAGTCTTCTCATCAATCTCGGCCGCGAGCAACGCATAAATGCAGGTACTCAGGCTCGAACCGTGCTCTGTCCTCTTCTCGTAGTAATCCCAGTTGGCTCGTTTTTCCTCTTTTGTGAACTGATCAGGACGGAGGCTCATCATAAGGACCACATCTGCCTGCTTGAGGATCTGAGTGTTTACCGCAAGACCGCATAGGCTCCCCAGATATTCGTTTTCTTTGATACGTCTGCTGTAAAGTTCTCTGACAGAAAGATCCTCTTCTTTGAAATACCCGTCGAACTGCTCTATCACGCCGTCTTTGCCTGGCGCAGGCGTATAGATAAGCCTGTGCATCTCATCAATATGTGCGAGATCGTCCTCAAACTTAAGCTTCTTTACGATCGAATCCCACTCCGCCTTATGATTCTTCTCCATATACGCGCGTGTATCAACAGCACACTTCAGTGCCATCTTCGCCATATAATTCGTATAAGCGTTATTGTTGACTCTCTCGTGATATTCGTCAGCACCTGTCACATCAAGAAGCTCATATCTGTTCCTGGATTTCTTGAAATACGAGTACGAATAAAGGAACCTTGCGCACTCCAGAATGACCTCTGTTCCGCCTTGCAGGAGTATCGAATAATCCCCGGTGATCTCCATGTATTTGTATAAGCCGAATACGACATCAGGGCTTATATGGATCTGTTTGTCCCTGAAATATGTCCTCATCTTTCTTCCCGTAAATATGTCAGTGAGATTGTAGAGCGTGCAGCCGTCTTTTCCCGTCTCCTGGCTCTCCCACGGATAGAATGCGCCCTCATAACCGAACTCTGCAGCCTTTTCCAGGGCTTCCTTCAGATGTTTTACCCTGTACATAACAAGGTTCTTTGCTATCTCAGGTTCCTCGAACAGGAACATCTGGAGCATGTAGATTTCCGTATCCCAGAACATAGCTCCTTTGTAGACCTGCCCTGACAGGCCCCTGGCCGGTATCGCAATGCCTTCCGTGTGGAATGGAGCAGCGATAAGGAGCAGATATATGCTGTATCTCACAGCAAGCTGCGCATACGGGTCACCCTCTATCTCAATGTCGTATGATCTCCATCTCTTTTCTATCACTGCCTCATGTTCCTTAAGGACCTGGTCAAAACCTTTCCCTGCAAAACATTCGCACTTTGCACGAGATTCCGCAAAAGGATCAGCGCAGTGGATGCCCTTGGTGATGACCGCATATGTTGTCAGCAGAAATGAATCATCCTTTGTCAGATGTATTGTGTACTGATTCCCGTCCTGCTTATAATCACAGCCGGTCTGCACAAGATAACTCACACACATTGAGACCTGGTACTTCTTCTCTATTGTTTCGATGAGGAAATGATTGTCCGTATTTCCTCCCGAAGACTCACTGCGGATCACATTAAAATGAGGACCGTTTATGTCCCATACATCCATATCAGGGCCTGCATTCATGACAATATCAATGTCTGAATCCGCTGAGAGCATATATTTCTCTGCGATGAGCTCAGGCGCTGCCATGCTCGCGAAGCGTTCGGAGCTGACACTGACCCTGCTGCCGCTGCCAGTCACAAACGTCGTGTTCCTGCTGTGTATTCCATGCTTAATATCAAGGCTTTGCTCATGTTTTGCCACATTGCTGCCAAGAACAGAAATATTCCCGCCGCCGACACTCAGGTTTATGTGAAAAGGATTGGGCATATTTACGGGTTCACGCCAGCCGCAGCCATTATCATCATATATCTCCGACAATGTCAGAGCGCAGAGCTGCTCCTTACCATATTCCTCAAGCGTTCCCCTGTATCCGAAATTTCCATTTCCTATACAGAATTTGCTGCCGAATAATTCTATCTTCGATTTGTCGAAATTCTCTTCACTGACAAGCCATCCCATCAGAAATTACCCTTCTTCCTTCAGCGTTATTTCTATCACAGTGTCTATTTCTTCATCTGTAGTGAATGAGAAATATTCCGGCAGTCCATAATTTATGAACTCACAATCCGGGAATTCCTTTGCGACCCAGGGCGTCATTGTAACCATCTCGAAACCATCAGAAAGTCTTCTGGCCTTTTCTATCCGGCCCTTAAGTCCCGGCAGCGCAACAGCTCCTATGCTCTCTTCCATGATATGTGCATATAGTTTGTTGCCATTCTGTGTGTATCTTCCCCATTCGGGCTTCGGGAACTCAGATCTGCCGCAGCCATATATACTGTCGCCGTTATCTCTTATCCAGTTTCCGACTGTTCCAAGCACATCCTGCTGCCACTGTGGTATATCCCCCTTCGCGGTAGGAGAAACATTGAGGAGCATATTTCCGTTCTTACTCACGCACTCAACAAGCTTCTTTATGATCTGTCTTGGATTCTTGTGCTGTTTATCGTTCGGCGCGTAGCCCCAGTTGTTATTCAGGGTAAAACAAGCTTCCCACGGCACATCCATGCCTGACGGCGTCTGCAGTCCTGCCGGTGGGATTATCATTTCAGGAGACGCAAAATCTCCCGAGAAAACATTAGGTTCATCAGTCATGACAGAGCCGTAATTCTCACCATTGGCTTCAAGCCGCCCGTTCATGATGATATCGGGCTGAAGGCTCTTTACCAGTTTCACAAGTTCCGTTCCGTGCCAGTCCTCGCCCATATGTCCCTTGTACGAAAAATCAAACCAGAGAATATCTATCTTGCCGTAATTTGTCATGAGCTCCCTCACCTGATTATGAAGATAGGTGAGATAGTTTTCGAAGTTATGTGTTTTGCCCATGAGAGCCTTATTGTTGCGGTCGCCATGGTACATATCGCCGTATGCAGGATAATCCGGATGATGCCAGTCAAGAAGTGAATAGTAAAATCCGACCTTGAGACCTTCCGCACGGAAAGCATCGACGAATTCGCGCACGAGATCCCTGCCACACTTTGTGTTTGTTGATTTGTAATCTGTATATGCACTGTCGAAGAGACAGAACCCCTCATGATGCTTCGTGGTGAGGATCGCATATTTCATTCCGGCCTGTTTGGCCATCTTTGCCCACTTCACCGGGTCATAATGCGTTGGGTTCCACTCGTCAAAGTACTCTGCGTACTTGTCCTGATTGATCTGCTCGTCGCTCTGTACCCACTCGCCTCTCCCCGGGATCGCGTAAAGACCCCAGTGGATGAACATCCCGAACCTGTCTTTTGAGAACCATGCGGTCCTTCTCTCCCTGTCTTCAATTATGTTCATAAATCCTCCAATTTTTACGGCTTTTCACGTCGCTTTAGAACCTACGCTATTCCTCTGCCCCGAAGTTGCGCCTCCGGCGCAACTTCGTATGCGACGGCTTTTCACGTCGCATTAACCTTTAACCGCCCCTGCAGTCAACGACTTTACAAAGGTTTCAGACAGCAGACAGAAAACAACAATAGTAGGAACAACCGTGACGATTATCGCCGAGAACATACCATTGAGATTTTTGGAATACGCTGTCGTAAACTGACCGAGCAATGCCGGCAATGTCATTTTGTCTTTACTCTTGAGCAATATGGATGCGAAGTAGTATTCGTTCCAGTTGTTGAGGAAAACAAGGATCGCTGCAGTCGAAAGTCCCGGTTTTGCAATCGGTACTATGATCTTGAAGAATGTCGCATAGTAGCTGCATCCGTCTATTCTTGCCGCCTCTTCCATCTCCTTGGGAATCGTGAGGAAATAGCTGCGGATTATGAAATATGTGACCGCTATACCAAGACCGGAATATACAAAAACAAGTCCTATCCTTGTGTCTTTCAGCCCCAGATCGCCCAGCATTCTGTAAATGGGAAAGCTTATTGAAACAGCCGGGATAAAGAGTGTCGTAGCGAACATAAGTGATATTATCGACTTGCCCTTGAACTCCATTCTTGCGGAAACATATGCTGCAAGGCTCACTATCAGAACGCTTATGATAGTTGACGCCACCGCTACAATGATGCTGTTCATGAAGTACTGTTGAATATTCAGGCTGGTGAAGATGGTCTTATAACCGTCAAACACCCATACATCCGGAAGTGCCAGACCGCCGGGGTTGGCTTTAAATGATGATATAAAAACCCACCATATCGGATATATTGAAATAATAAGAACTACTAACATCACGAAATACTCTAAAAATCTTGCCAGAAATCGTCTCATAATATTTTCTCCGCGCTTTCAATCTTGAATTCATACCATGCCGCAGGCTCAATCCGGAATTTCGCTTGTGCGATTTCCGGGCAATGCTGTCTTTATACCTCTGACTCATTCGTCCTGAATAACTTATTGAGTGCACCGACGAGAAGTATCCCAAGTATGAACTGGACTACGCCCGCCGCGTTGCCTCTGGCAAAGTTGAGTTTCGTGCTGCCGAGAGCTGTCTTGTAAATATAGTAGCTGAGGGAATATGTGCTGTTGTCCGGGCCGCCTCTTGTTATAAGTGCGATCTCGTTGTAGAGGAGCAGTCCGTAATTTGCAGCAAGCACTGCCACTGTTCCTATCATCGGGCGCAGGAGCGGCATTATTATCTTCGTGTCTATCTGACCATTGCTCGCGCCATCGACCTTTGCCGCCTCTATCATCGATGGATCAATTGAGAATATCTGAGTCAGCAGAAGGATACAGTTCGTTCCGCCGTAAAGAATGAATGAAAATGTCACGCCCCAGAAAGCATATCTTGAATCCGTAAGTACACTGACATTGCTGCCTGGCACGAAGAAATTGCAGATTTCCGTCACGATTCCGCGTGAAGGGCTGTACAGATTCATAAAGATAAGGCCGATTGCCGCTGATGAAATGATATTAGGGATTACGAATGCGTTTCTTGTAAATCTCCACCCACGTGGTTTTTTGGACAAAACAAGTGCTACAAGAAGCGTGAACGGGACCTGAACTATAAGCGTCAGGACGACCCATTTCAGTGAATTTATAAGACCCATCTTGAAATTATTGTCCAGTGTGAACAATTTGATGTAGTTGTCGAACATATGAGCAACACCGGGAAACTCCGGCGCCGTAAAATTCTTGTAATTCCAGTTGCAGAAAGATGTGACAATGATATTTGCCAGAGGATATGCATAGATCAGGAGCCACATTATGATACACGGAAGCAGGAAAACAATTATAAAAATACTCTTCTGCTTGTTTTTCACAGGATTTCCTCCTTGCCTGAGCGGTATTGCAAATGCTCACGGCCTTCTCTCTAAAACAGGGAAGCCTTTCCGGCTTCCCTGTATACTACTGCCTGTTAATAATTACTGTTCTTATTACTCAGCTGCTACAAAATCGTTGAGTTCCTGAGCTACATCGTCAGGTGTCTTTGATCCATCCTTAAGACCTGCATACTTGGCGCTCATTTCGCCTTCAATACCGCCGCCGAATGCTGTTCCGAATCCAACTGACTGATAATCAGCGCTCTGGCAGAGGTTGCATGCCTCAACAAGGAGCTTTCCTGCTGCGTCAGTTACATTTCCTTCAATTGCTTTATAGTCCACTGTTGTGGAAGGAGCCATGCCTACGCCCGCTTCAACTATCTTTGCCGCTATCTCAGGGCTTGTCATGTACTTGAGGAAATCAATTGCTGCCGCTGTCTGGGCTTCATCAAGTTTTGATGAAACAACAAGTCCGCATCCGCCTGTCATAAGAGCTGCCTTCTTGCCGGGCTCATCTGTCGGGAACACTGCCGGCTTAGCACCGTCAACTTCTGCTGCGTCGCCTGCTGCCCATACGCCGTTAAAGAGCATTGCTGACTTTCCTTCTTTGAAGGTATCAGTATAAGCGTTGTCATCATCTCCGCCGGGTCCGAAATATGCTGTATCTATCTTGCCGAGCGCATCGTCCTGCATGAATGCTACTGTCTCTTTGAATGCGTCAGTATTGAAATCTGTCACATTAAGTCCGTTCTGGTAAAACTCTCTTGAAGCTTCATTTCTCTGAAGGCTTGCACCTGTGAGAATGTTTGACGGCCAGCCGCCGTTCAGACCGAAAGGATTGATGCCTGCTGCCACAAGTTTATCAACAGCTGTATTGAAATCATCCCATGTCTGCCATTTGTCAGGTGTGTCAGCTCCTGCCTCGTTGAACAGGTTCTCGTTGTACCAGAAACCGATTGCCTCTACCTGCTCACGTACTGTGTAGATCTTGCCGTCATCTGTGAGGTTCTGATCGTAGCAGACGCCTACTCCATCCTTGAATGCCTGATCCTCATCGAGATAAGGCTTGAGATCAAGGATTGCTCCTGCTTCTGAAGCTACAGGTGTGATGTCCCAGCCGCCGAAATCAGCGATGTCATAAAACTCTCCTGAACTGAGATCGTTGAGCGCCGTGTTGTATATGCCCTCGCCGCCTGTCTCATCCGCCACTGCCTCAAATGTGTATTCATCTTTGTGGAGTTCCGCGAAATCAGCGTAAATCTGTCTCATAACTTCAGCTGCCGGCCATTCCTCTGCTGTCTGATAATAGCCGTGGACAAATTTGATTGTCGGAAGCTCGCCATTTGCTGTTTCTGTTTCCGCAGCTGCCGTGCTTTCCGCAGCAGCGCTTTCCTGCGTAGCTGCTGTTGTTGCCGCTGTATCTGTTGATGCCGTGCTCTGTGATCCGCACCCTGTGATCAGCGCTGATCCTGCAAGTGCAGTGACCAAAACAAGTGATAATGCCTTTTTCTTATTCATACTTTTCTCCCATACCGAAGCGCATTGCACCGGTGTATGTTGTGCGACGCAAACCCCTTTTTGCATCGCGTTCCCATGTCTTACAACTGCATTCTAGCAATTGCGCTCCTTTAGATGAATAAGTTAAACTACCGGATTCTTGCCTTTTTCTGACGTCATTTACACCATACTTGTCTTATTCTGACCTTGCGCCTGGAAATGTCAGAATAAGACAAGTCCAGGCAGTGATGCCAGTTCACTGGCATGCATTCACTATGTATGAGAGCTGAGATGGACAAACTCAAACGAACACTTTAACCATGGAGCAGGCCAGTGAACTGTAAAGAAAAAGGCCCGTGACTTAACACGGACCTTGCCTGTCATTTCAGAATCCCGAACCCGCAGCCAAGGCTGTGTCCCGAAAGCAGATATTGTTTCATATTTCTTTGCAGCGCAGTTCTTTCTGGGTAATGTGCCGGATCGTCAAGTGCCTGTCCGAAAACTCTCTCCTCGGCCTGTCTGTCGTTTTCATCGGCACCTTTTATGTCAAATCTTTTCTGGAAAAGAGCAATGTTGCTATTCCTGGGAATGATATTCATGATCCCCGGGTACATAAGCCATGAATAACATGCGAATACTTCACCGGCGCCGTACCTTTGCCGCGCCGTCTTAAGCGATTCTCCCACTGACTCATCATCCAGCCTGCTGCCCTGTGGAATGTGGACGAAAATGATCTTCTTTCCTTTTGGCAGGAACAGATCAGGCACAGAAATGTCTCTTTTCAGCGTCACAGCCTCATATTCGAGCCGCCCCAGCCTTATGACCTCAGGAGCCATGAGTTTTGCTATCCACTCATAATCGGCAATTCCGTACTCTCCGTATCTGTCAAAACAATTGGCACACCAGTATTCTATGTCACGAAAAGTATCAAAATATATTTCCCTGGTCAGTCCCTGTGACAGGTAATCATCATAAGCATCGCAGGCAAACCGCAGATAATAATGCAGGAACAGTATCCTGTAGTTGCTTCTGCCAAGGATCTCCCTCCAGAATGCCTCCCTGTCCTCGCGGAATAGTTTTCTTTTATCGTAGTATTCCTCTTCACTTATTCTGACTTTTTCAACACAGGCCACTGCTTCAGGGCTCAGGGAAATGGCGCTGCAAAGCTCACTCATGGCTCCCACTGTTTTCTCCTCATCCATGCTCCGTTTGTAAAGTCTGGTATTGCGACCGGCATACTTCCCGTCGATATGCTCTGCTCGCTGAGCGGTGTTATGCTCATCCACGCAGCGGCATCATATACATCGATCGGTACAGATGTTTTGGCTCTGACCGCATTGAAAAAAGCCTTGAAAACGAGCCAGTCTATTCCGTCATGCTGTCCCTTAATGCCTTCTTTTATGTATTCTTTCCAGATCGGATGGTCGTATTCGTCATAGTATCTGTCGACGTTGTTCCATTGCTCTTTCCACTTGAAATCATAGCTGTTGTCTTTGCCGTCGATGAAAATACTCCTGTTGTCCTCCATGTACATGCCCTTTGTTCCCTGAACATGAAAGCCTCTTGAATAAAATCTTGGAAGAGTGGTATCCAGCGTGAGTGATATGGTTTCGCCGTGAGCGCACTTGATTACTGTGGTCACAATGTCTCCCTGCTGAAAATTCATGTTGGTCGCATCGTAGTCTTCGCCTTTTTCGCGCAACAGATACTCGTGGAGACCCGCTGCTTTGGACGCAGTCGAAGTCAGGCTAAGCATTCTGTTGCCTCTGTTAATGCCCAGCACGTTTGCTATCGGGCCGAGCTCATGCGTCGGGTAGTTCTCGCAGTTCCTGTCCAGATAATTCATGAACCTGTAGTGTCTGTTCTCTCTGCCGCCCGCCACTTCTGCTCTAAGATCGTGCCTGTATCCGCCCTGGCAGTGCACGACTTCTCCGAAAAGTCCCTGTCTCACCATGTTCATGACCATAAGCTCGTCCCTGCCGTAACAGCAGTTCTCGAGTAACATGCACTCTGAGCCTGTCTCCTCTTTGACAGCAACAAGTTTCCAGCAGTCCTCGACGCTGTACGCCCCGCCTGCCTCAATACCGACATATTTTCCCGCCTGCATAGCCTCACAGGCCACCTTGATATGAGCCTCCCACGCGGCAGTCACTACTACTGCATCTATGTCGTCTCTCTTAAGAATTTCGTGATAATCCGCTGTTCTGAATGGATCCGCCTGTCCGGCTCCTGTCACCATATCTGCCGCCTGATCCCTGCGGTCTTCATACATATCACAGACTGCCGCTACTCTTACTCCCTGTGGCAGCATCACATCCCCAAGCAGTGCCATTCCCCTGCAGCCGAGACCTATAATGCCTATTCTGATATCATCATTCATTACGTTTCTCCTTATGTTTTTGCATAACACAAATAAAGCTTTTGAATTAAGCCTGGTTTCTTCTGATCCTGCTCATCGCGGGCAGAAGCCTGATATGTAATGACATGGGAGTCATGGCCTTATCATAATACGTTTTGAGACAATAAAAAAGACAGTGCTTGGGGGGACTGTCTTTTTTACAGAAGATTATTCTTCTAATGGTATATAGCAAAACTTATAATGTATTGGGGGGTTACAAGTAGTATACTAACACCCGCCCATATTTGGGTAAATATTCAGTTTTCACAAACTTAACAAAACGGCCAGGCTATTTTTGTGAATTATTGCTGAAAAAGAGCATCAAATTCAGCACCTGATATCTTCTCTTTTTCAATTAGCAGGGCTGCTGCCTTATCGAGCACGTCGCGGTGTGCGGCTATTATATCAGTTGCCTTCTTGTAGCAATCTTCCACTATGGATCTTATTTCCTTATCAATCTCGCCAGCCATGAGTTCCGATGTACGGCTCGAGTGCCCGAGGTCATATCCGAGGAAAACATCTTCCTCTTCCTGTTCGTAATTGACCGTTCCAAGCGCCGCTGACATTCCGTACCTTGTGACCATATTGCGAGCCTGGCTAGTCGCCTGCTTGATATCAGATGACGCGCCTGTCGTTATATCATCAAGCACGAGTTCCTCGGCAATTCTTCCTCCGAGGCTTACCATAATACTCTGCAGCATCTTGCCTCTGGTGAGGAACATTTCATCTTTCTCAGGTAACGGCATCGTGTACCCCGCCGCCCCCAGTCCTGTCGGTATTATAGATACCGTATATACAGGTCCGACATCAGGCAGTTCGTGGAACAATATCGCATGTCCGGCCTCATGATACGCCGTGATCTTCTTTTCTTTGTCAGAAATGACCCTGCTGTGTTTCTCTGTCCCTATTCCGACCTTGATGAAAGCTTCCTTTATATCTTCCTGATTTACGAACTGCCTGTTTGCAGCAGCGGCATGTATTGCCGCTTCGTTCAGAAGATTCTCGAGATCAGCTCCTGAGAATCCTGCTGTCGTTCGTGCAATTTCTCCGAGATCTACATCCTCAGCAAGTTTCTTGCCTCTTGCATGTACTTTGAGGATCTCTTCTCTGCCCCGCACATCCGGAAGTGAAACACTGATTTTTCTGTCAAAACGTCCCGGTCTGAGTATAGCCGGGTCAAGGATATCAACTCTGTTCGTCGCTGCCATGACAATGATGCCTTCATTTGTTCCGAAGCCGTCCATCTCTACGAGCAGCTGATTAAGTGTCTGCTCTCTCTCATCATGGCCGCCGCCGACACCGGTGCCTCTTCTTCTGGCAACAGCGTCTATCTCATCTATAAAAACAATACAGGGCGCATTTTTCTTGGCGTCCTCGAACATATCTCTTACTCTTGACGCGCCGACACCCACGAACATCTCAACAAAATCAGAACCTGAGATGCTGAAGAACGGCACTCCCGCCTCACCTGCAACAGCTCTCGCAAGAAGAGTTTTGCCTGTTCCGGGCGCTCCTTCGAGAAGAACGCCTTTCGGTATCCTTGCGCCTATGGACGTGTATTTCCCGGGATTCTTGAGGAAGTCTATTATCTCTCCAAGTTCTTCCTTTTCCTCTTCAAGACCTGCGACGTCCTTGAGTGTTGTCTTGTTGTTTTTGGCATCAGACATTCTGGCTTTGCTCTTGCCAAAGTTCATCATCTTCTGGTTCGTGCCGCCATTTCCCATGCTCTGTGCGCTCATCATAAAGAAGAAGAACAGACATACCACCGCTACAATTAATATCGGCAGAACGCTTGTCAGGAACCAGCTGTCCTGCTGCACCTCGCTGACTACAGGATCAAGATCTGCCTCGCGCGCCATATTCTCGGCGACCGTAACATCTGTAGTATGGAGGATCTGTGTATTGCCGTTCTTCAAAGTAATCTTTGCAGATCCCGTCGGTGTCTGCTGATTCGGGACTATGATGACCGACGCTATGTTGCCCTGCTCAATGTCATTCTCGAAATCGACCATGGTATAGCTTACTGCTGAACTTGTAACACTTTCCCTGAGGACCTGTGTGACCAGTATCACAGCAAACAGTATTATAAGTCCTACCCAGAAATATGAATTTGATGTATTCTTCTGATTTTTGCTTTCCAAGATGTATAGCCTCTGACTTTCTCTCTTTTGATTCTGCTCCATCTGCACCATCAGGTGTAGATTATTTATCTTTTGCTTCCAGTTCTACAACTCCAACATACGGGAGATTTCTGTATTTCTGCGCATAGTCCATTCCCCACCCGACTACGAACTCATTAGGGATCGAGAATCCGGCATAATCCGGTATGAGGTCAACAACGCGGCGATCAGGTTTGTCGAGCAGCGTCGCGATCTTTATGGAATTTGCTCCGCGCCCGCGCATAAGCTCCATCAGATAATTAAGCGTCCTGCCTGTGTCAACGATATCTTCCACAATAATGATATCCTTGCCTTCGACAGGCTCGTTGATATCCATATTGATCCTCACGACACCGCTGGATTTCGAGCTGTTCCCATAGCTCGATACCGACATGAAGTCGATAAAGACCGGCACTGTTATTCTCTTTGCGAGTTCACACATGAAAAAGCTCGCTCCCTTAAGGATGCCGATCAGCATCACCGATTTTCCCTCATAATCTCTTGATATCTGTTCTCCGAGGCTGCGAATCTTTTCTTCTACTTCTTCCTCTGTAATCATGACCCGTATGGTATCTGACATAATTTCCTTTCATTCCAACGCGTTAAAACACGTATTTGAGCGTTATTTCGAGTATGTTCTTTGTGGTTTCGCTTATCCTATATCTTGCACTTATCCTGTAGCCCGGGATCCAGAGTATCTCACTGCCGTCAGCCGGCATTATCATCAGATCTCTGTCACGGGGAGCGATCTTCTCATCTATCATGAATCTCGATATCATCTTGCGCTTTCCGTCTTCTGAAAGTGTGATATAATCGCCCTTTTCCCTTGTTCTCAGCACAAGAGACGAAGTTATTCTATCATAATCGAACCATTTCGTATACTTTCCATCAGGGATCTTTGAAAGCATCCCATCTACTGCAAATACACGCTGTGCGTATACCTCGTGTCCTGCTTCACGCATGGTGTCATGTTCATGATCCCGGCTGCCTTGTCCTGGCCCATCCTTGTTTTTCGTAAAACGCAGATCATCATATTCTTTTACAGCCATGATTCCGTATGGCATAGTGACTTTTGCACTGCCGCCTTTTCTGATCACAGCCATTATATTCTCAATATGTATATGCTCGATGTCCTTTTTCCTGCCCGCCGTCTTTACGAGTGCCTCATAAAGCACGCGTTTCTGCAGAATTACCGGTTCCTCAAGAAGCCGCTTTACGTTTATCACTCCAGGCTCTGATGAACAGCGCTCTGTCGCTATTATTGTCTCTGCTCTGAGGTACTCCTCAGCTTCCTGCATGTCAGATGCCGCATCAGTTATATGTTTTGCCGCCTCATTATTGACATACCCTGTGAGTTCCGGCATTATCCTGAGTCTTATCATGTTGCGCGTGATATCTGTATCTGTATTCGTCTCATCTTCACACCAGGCAATGCCGCGGTCCTTGAGACAACCGGTTATTTCCTGTTTCGTGCAGTCAATAAGCGGTCTGATCCTGTTGCCGCTCACAGGTCTTATCCCGCACATCCCCGAAAGAGACGAGCCTCTGCACAGATTAAAAAGGACTGTCTCAGCCGAGTCCTCCATGTGATGGGCAAGCGCGATCTTGTATTGCGTGTCTTCCCCGCCGCATTCTGTCTTCCACTTAGTCAGTTCTTCATCGAAAGCCGTGATTCGAAGCGCTCTGCCGGCTTCTTCAACGCTCATGTGGCTCTGCGATGCATATTCAGCGGCCCTCACTCTGTGGACTGCAAGCGGTGTCCCAAGTCTGCTGCAAAGATCGCGCACATATTGTTCATCTCTGTCAGCGGTCTTACGAAGTCCATGATGCACATGTACTGCACGCACTTCAAAACCATACTCTTTCCTTATTTCGCACAGCAGTACCAGAAGACAGACGGAATCAGCGCCGCCCGATAAGGCAACGATGATGTGGTCGCCCGCATTCAACATGGCATTTTTATCAATTGTTCTCCTGATTTCTGTAATGATCTGACTTTTCCCGTCTCTGCTACTCACTTGTTTTGCCTTTGACCTTTATGAAAAAACGAGGGCAGCTCATTTACTGTCCTCGTTCTTGAATACTGTCTCACCGTCGTGAACAAGTCCAAGCTTGTCTTTCGCGACCTCTTCTATGTACTTCTTGGTCTTTGTGTACTTCTCATATTCGTCGAGATCCTCTGACCGCTGCTGCTCATCTGTGAGCTGCGCCGCGACCTCGGCTTCGGTCTTCTTATCATCCGCGAGTGTCTGCCTGAGTGCGTAACACCTCACACCTATGACACCGACGACTATTCCGACCACAAGGGCCACCAGAAGAAGCCCGCTGTGTACCCTGCGCTTTTTCTTTCTCCTCCCGGCCATACGATCACCCCGTTTCTTACAAGTATCTGAACAGTTCACCCGCCGCTTCTTTTCTGACCGCCTCTTCCACCGCGATCACCTCGGCTTTGGTCGTTCTGTTCCCAAATGATATTTCAATGATATCTCCCGGCTTTACTTCGGCAGACGCACGCGCCGGTTTTCCGTTCAGCGTCACCCTGCCGTTGTCACATGCCTCATTGGCAACTGTCCTGCGCTTTATAAGCCTTGAGATCTTAAGATATTTATCTAATCGCATAATCCATTTCCATGATTTTCCGGGGATTTAGAAAACATGACCCGGAGATCTCTCTCCGGGCCGCTGTTATCTCTTAATGTCGTTACCAACTATCAGTTGATGGCATCCTTCAGAGCCTTGCCAGCCTTGAATTTAGGAGCCTTTGAAGCCTTGATCTTCATTTCCTTGCCAGTCTGAGGATTTCTTCCCTCTCTTGCAGCTCTCTTAACAACTTCAAATGTACCGAAGCCTACAAGCTGAACCTTGCCTTCTTTTTTCTTAAGCTCTGAAGTAACAGTCTCTGTAAATGCCTTCAGTGCAGCTTCTGCGTCCTTCTTTGAAAGTCCTGACTTCTCTGCAATAGCAGCTACTAATTCAGTCTTGTTCATTTGATGATCCTCCTGATAATTTCTTTTGTTATGTGTGCCGGTCTCATGGCCGGCATCTACTATTCATTTATATCTGTTTTATTGCCCTTTGTCAATAAAAAACAGCGAATTTGCGCTATTTTGAGCATTTGCGGTCCCATTTTTATGAGTTTTGTCCTGATTTATTGTCTGGCTCATCTTTCTGTGGCTGATAGTGGCTCAAAAGGTAGTCTTCCGTATTGTGCGACGGGTACTGGAGTACATCTTCCAGCATCCTCCTGAGCGTGATCCCTATCTCTCTGCCGGGCTTCATCCCGCGATCTATCAGATCCTGCCCGTTTACCTTAAGGTCTTTCAGGCCAAGGCAATCACCATCTTCAATGATCCTGCTATATATACTCTCCCAGGCTGCGACTTTCATTTTCTTTTCTTCAAGTCTGAATTCGCTCTGTGCCGCGCCATCGGCTATCTTTATCTCGAACAGCAGCGGGAACAGATCTTCACCTATCACAGCTATGCTCTTCCTGACTGCGTATGGCGTTTCATCCATGTTTATATCGTGATAACGCACCAGCGTTTCGACCTTCGCTTCTGTATCATTGTCGAACTTGAGGCGTTTCATTATCCTGGCCGCTATCTCAGCGCTTACAGGAGCGTGTCCGTGGAAGTGATCTATACCATCCGCTCCCCTGTAATGACAGTCCGGCTTTCCAATATCATGGAACAGCATTGTGTATCGCAGGACCTTATCAGCCCTCACAGCCTGGACCGAATGAATAATGTGCTCACCTACGCCGAACATATGATGCAGATTGTTCTGCGGCGTCTTCATGCAGACATCAAATTCCGGCATGATCACCGCTGTTATCCCGAGCTCATACATAGTTCTCAGCTCCTCGGGATGCGGCGAAACAAGTAGCTTCGTCAGTTCAATGTTAATGCGCTCGGCGCTGATCTTTGTGAGCGTCCCTGCAAGTTCTCCGGCGGCTTCTTTTGTTTTGTCTTCTATCGAATAGCCGAGCTGCGCAGAAAACCTGACAGCCCGCATGATCCTCAGCGCATCTTCTGTAAATCTTTCCTCTGCGTCGCCGACAGCGCGGATCACTTTCCTGTCTATGTCGCCCAGCCCGTCATAATAATCAATAAGACCGTCTTCTTCGCTGTACGCCATCGCGTTTATCGTGAAATCCCTGCGTCTCAGATCTTCCTTAAGACTCGACGTAAATACCACGTTGTCCGGATGTCTTCCGTCCCCGTAATCTCCGTCGATTCTGTAAGTCGTGACCTCAAACTGTTCATTTCCGATCAGTACCGTCACTGTACCGTGCTTAATACCCGTGTCTACAGTGCGGCGGAACAGACGTTTCACATCCTCAGGCATCGCTGACGTCGTTATATCCCAATCATCAGGTGTCCTTCCGAGAATGGAATCCCTGACGCATCCCCCGACGATGTAGGCCTCATGTCCATTTTGCCTCAGAGTTTCAATGACGGTGTTAACTTTTTCGGGAATACTTATCGTGATATCTGCAGGGTTCAATTTCCGTCCTTCGAGCCTACTATAGCCAGAGTCTGTCTTGCGATTGCCAGCTCTTCATTTGTCGGGACCACCATCGTGACGACTTTATCTTCAGGCCTTGAAAGAATGACTTCTTCCCCGCGGATCTTATTCTTCTCCGGGTCAACGCTCGTTCCAAGGAATTCCGTGTAATCTGATATCCTCTTTCTCATTGCGCCGTCGTTCTCACCTACTCCGGCCGTGAAGACTATGACATCGGCGCCATCCATCTCGGCAGCGTAAGCTCCTATATACTTGCCGACACGAAGCGCATATGCCTGTAGTGCTGTCTCGGCATCCTTGTTGCCTTCTGCTGCAGCGCGGCTCAGGTCCCTGAAATCATTTGAGATACCGCCCGAGAGCCCCAGCATTCCAGACTTCTTATTGAGGATAGTCAAAACATTCTCAGCCGAGCAGTCCAGTTTATTCATAAGGAATGTGATGATCGCGGGATCAAGGTCACCGCATCGTGTTCCCATTATCAGACCTTCAAGAGGCGTGAGCCCCATTGTAGTATCAATGCTCTTTCCGTGATCAACAGCTGTGACAGAAGCGCCGTTGCCGAGGTGGCAGACTATTATCCGCAGGTCTTCTCTCTTCTTTCCGAGGATCTGCGCTGCTCTGTTGCTGACATAATCATGGCTTGTACCATGAAACCCGTATCTGCGGACTTTATACTTCTTGTAATACTCGAGCGGCAGCGCATACAGATAAGCCTTCGAAGGCATTGTCTGATGGAAAGCCGTATCAAAGACCGCTACCATAGGAACTCCCGGCATAAGCTTTGCACAGGCTCTTACACCGATGAGATTTGCCGGATTGTGGAGAGGCGCAAGATCAGATACATCTTCGATTGCCTTTATTACATCATCATCAATGAGCACAGCCTTTGAGAAACGCTCACCACCGTGGACAATTCTGTGTCCCACAGCGTTTATCTCATCGAGTGAACTTATAACACCGACTTCCGGGTCTGTGAGTTTCTCAATTACCGCGGCAATAGCTGCATTGTGATCAGGCATCGGTATAGTGTCTGTCTTCTTCTCTCCGCCGGCCGGGGTATGTGTGATGCACGCTCCGTCACTGCCTATCCTTTCGCATAATCCTTTCGCCAGTACCTTTTCCGAAATGCTGTCTATAAGCTGATACTTGAGCGAAGAACTACCACAGTTGATGACTAGAATATTCATTTTATGCTTTCCCTTCTTTCCATCCGGAAACGAACGCTCTACCGGCGGTTTTCTGATCAATAAGCTCTTCCCCAGCAGACCATTTTCTTTGCCGGTCTGCCGCAGCAGACACATGTTCCTGACAGATTTTCCTGCTCGAAAGGAATACACCTGCTCGTCACGCCGTACTCTTCTTTTATCTTATCCTCACAGGCCTGATCTCCGCACCACATAGCTTTGACGAACCCGTTTGTATCCTTGAACTCTTCCTCAAATTCTTCCCTGCTGTGTGCCTCGAAAGTATGAGTCCTCAGATGCTCTTTCGCCCTCTCCAGCATTTCTTTCTGCATGCGCTCCAGCTCTTCTCCGACGCGCACCGGAAGCTCCCCGATCGGAACTTCTATCTTTTCTCTTGTATCACGGCGGCAGATTACAGCTTTGCCTACCTCAAGATCCTTGGGGCCTATCTCTATACGGATCGGTATTCCATTGATTTCCTGCTCCGCGAACTTGAATCCAGGACTTCTGTCGGTATCATCGATCTTCACTCTGTAATCTTTAAGAGCCTTTGCGATCTCATGTGCTTTGTCCAGAACGCCCTCTTTGCGCTGCTGAATCGGGATGATCACAACCTGTGTCGGCGCAATATGCGGCGGCAGAACTATTCCGTCGTCATCACCGTGGACCATGATAAGCGCTCCTATTACTCTCGTCGTCATGCCCCATGATGTCTGATATACATAGCTCATCTTGTTGTCGCGTCCGGTAAATTTTATATCATAAGCCCTTGCGAACTTGTCGCCAAAATAATGGCTTGTTCCTGACTGAAGAGCTCTGCCGTCATGCATGAGAGCCTCGACCGTATACGTCGCCTCTGCACCCGCAAATTTCTCCTTGTCAGTCTTGCGTCCTTTTATTACCGGGATAGCCAGTTCTTCCGAAAGGAAATCAGCATATACATCAAGCATCTGCTGCGTTCTCTCCTCGGCTTCCTCTGCTGTTTCATGAATCGTATGGCCTTCCTGCCACAGGAATTCACGTGAACGAAGGAACGGTCTCGTCTCCTTCTCCCAGCGGACTACAGAGCACCATTGGTTGTAAAGGCGTGGCAGATCACGGTATGAATGGACGTCCTGTGAATAGAAATCACTGAACAGTGTCTCTGATGTCGGACGCACACAAAGTCTCTCAGTGAGTGGCTCTGTTCCGCCGCTCGTCACCCATGCGACCTCCGGGGCAAAACCATTGACAAGCTCCCCCTCTTTATTCATGAGGTTCTCAGGTATGAGCATCGGCATATATACGTTCTGCACTCCGGTCGCCTTGAACCTGTCATCGAGGTTCTTCTGAATGTTCTCCCATAATGCATAACCGTTCGGCTTTATTACCATGAAGCCCTTTATATTGCTGTACGCAATGAGATTTGCCCTGATGCAGACATCCGTATACCACTGTGTGAAATCCTGATCGCGGGGTGTTATTGACTCCACGAATTTCTTCTGTTGATCGGCCATTTCCTTGAATTCCTTCCTGAATCTGATAAGTGTAAGTGCTTCGTTACATGTCCGCGGCCCGTGCCGAGACTGAAGTGCTCATGTGTGTATGTCCGTTTCGGGCACCACAACAACAGCATTATTGCACAAAGAAGCCTCCGGTTCAATCAATCTTTGATGCCGCGCTGTGGCGCTGCGCCAAGTCTGTTCATCGCTGAGAATATGGCGCGCACTGAAGCTCTTGTGATATTGGAGCTCACGCCGACGCCCCAGGTGACCTCACCTGTATCGCCGTCCATGAGATGAATATATGCCGCTGCCTGCGCATCAGCGCCTGATGTGAGCGCATGCTCTGTGTAGTCAAGAATACGGTATTCTCTGCCCATCGTTTCGCGGATCCCACGTCTCGTCGCATCAAGAGGACCGTTTCCGACGCCCTCGAGCGTCTCCTCTATGCCATGATCTGTATACGTGAGTATGACCTTTGTGTCGAACTCGCTGTCCGTATCCTGCTGCGTATCTATTACCTGGAGCCTCTTGAAATGCAGCGGTTCCTTCTTCTCGATGTAGTTCTCCCTGAAGGCAGCCATGATCTCATCAGGCGACACTTCTCCTTCTTTCTCCGAAATAGCCTGAATGATATCCGCAAATTCGCGGTGCATTCCCTTCGGCAGCTTGAAGCCAAAATAGTTGTCCATGACGAAGGCTACGCCGCCCTTGCCTGACTGTGAGTTGATCCTTACGATCGGCTCGTACTGCCTGCCGATATCCGCCGGGTCTATAGTGAGGTAAGGGACCGCCCAATAATCGAGCTTTCTGTCCTTCATCGCCTGCGTGCCCTTGTTTATCGCATCCTGGTGCGAACCTGAGAACGACGTGAAAACAAGTTTTCCGCCATAAGGATGTCTCGGATCTATGGGCATCTTATTGCAGCGTTCGTAGACATCTATGATCTCGGGAATATGCTCGATCTTAAGCTTGGGATCCATTCCCTGTGAAAACATATTATAAGCCACGTTCAGAAGATCAAGGTTCCCCGTGCGCTCGCCATTTCCGAAAAGCGTTCCCTCGAGTCTGTCGGCTCCTGCAAGAAGTGCCAGCTCGGCAGCCGCTGTTCCCGTGCCTCTGTCATTGTGCGGATGGACTGAGAGTATCACGCTGTCTCTGTGATCCATATGTCTGCTCATCCATTCAATGCCGTCAGCAAAAACATTCGGTGTCGTCATTTCAACTGTGGACGGGAGGTTAATTATCATCGGGTGTTCAGGTGTCGGTCCCCACTCGTTTATGACGGCATTGCAGACCTCCAGCGCATAATCGAGCTCTGTGCCTGTGTAGCTCTCAGGTGAGTACTCGAGTGTAAGGTTGCCGTCAAAATCAGCGGCTCCTTCTTTTACCCATTTTGTTCCCTGAACTGCGAGCTCTTTAACCTGCTCCCTGTCCATATGGAACACCACATCTCTCTGAAGTGTAGATGTCGAATTATAGATGTGGAATACTACATTCTTACATCCCTTTATGTTCTCAAATGTGCGGTCTATCTGCTCCTTGCGGCACTGTGACAGCACCTGAAGCTTCACACCGTCGGGGATTCTGTCCTCATCTATCAGTTTTCTTATGAAATCATATTCGATCTGGCTTGCCGAAGGAAAACCCACCTCGATATCTGTAAAGCCGAGCTTTACTATAAGATCGTACATCTCAAGCTTTTCCCCGACCATCATTGGATCTATAAGAGCCTGATTGCCATCGCGGAGATCCACGCTGCACCATATGGGAGCCTTTGTTATCTGCTTATCAGGCCATGTCCTCTCTGGATAATCTGTTACTGGTACTCTCTGATAACGTTTGTAATTCAGCATTTTTTCTCCTCTTATATTGTCAAATTTGTTCTGACTGCTGTCGCGAAGCTCCCGGCAAAACCGTAAAAAAAGAGCCGGTCTCCGCATGGAAACCGGTTCCTTAATCTGTGCTTGTTTCAAAGGTGGACGATTACTCTCCAAGTCCCTCATTGATTTCTTTTACAAGAAAAGCAAGAGCTTCCTTTTCGTCCTCTCCGTTACAGATAAGTTCAATCTCATCACCGGATTTAACGCATGCGCCAAGTACGCTCAGAACGCTCTTCGCATTTGCCGTGGATTCACGGAACTGAAAAGTGATCTGAGACTTAAATAGCATTGCATCCTTGCATAGGACACCTGCAGGACCTAGATGCAGTCCGGTTGGATTCTTAATTGTTACTTTCTGACTTACCATGATTACTGACCCGCTCCGATTATTCTTCTCTTGTGTTCTGTCTCAAGAGAATAATGTAATTGTAACACTAAAAACTTTCATTGCAAGAAGAATCTAGCCCATCACTTTCTCAATAAGTTTTGCCAGTTCCTCAGCTTTCCTGTGTATCAGTTCCTGATCTCTGCCCTCTATCATAACACGGACGAGCGGTTCTGTCCCTGACGGTCTTATGAGCACACGTCCCTCGCCGGCAAACTCTTTTTCGAGTTTTTCACATGCTTCTTTAACTTCCGGGTAATCCATATAGTGATTTTTCTTATCATTGGCGACATGTGCATTGACAAGTGATTGTGGCATCATCTCGCAGATTGCAGCCATTTCAGATAATTTGTCACCTGTCTCTTTCATTACCTGCAGGAGATGAAGTGCGCTCAGAAGTCCGTCGCCGGTCGTATTCTCACTCAGATAAATAACATGGCCTGACTGCTCTCCCCCAAGATTGTAGCCCTTTTCTTTCATGCATTCCAGAACGTATCTGTCGCCGACTTTTGTGCGCTCAATATTCAGTCCTTCACGTTCTCCACACATAAAGAAACCGAGGTTGCTCATTACGGTGACGACCACCGTATCTTTATTAAGTGTGCCCTTGCTCTTCATGTACTTGCCGACAATTGCCATGATCTGATCGCCGTTGACTACCTGTCCCTTTTCATCCACTGCCAGGAACCTGTCGGCATCACCGTCGAACGCAAGACCGGCATCAGCTCCCTCTTCAACGACTCTCTTCTGCAGTTCTTCAATATGTGTGGACCCACAGCCTTTATTTATGTTAGTTCCATCAGGATCGACATGCATCGTTACAAGATCAGCACCCAGCGCACGAACTGCATCAACATTTGTGAATGTGGATGCGCCTTCTGCACAGTCCATGACAAGCTTCATGCCTGTGAGATCTACCTGGACAAGGTCAAGTGCATTCTGTATGTATTCCTTACGCATGTCAAAATTATATGTGATCTTACCTACACCTGCACCCGTAGGGAATACTATGTCTTTCATCCCTGACCTGATCTCGGCTTCTATCTCATCCTCGGTGGCATCCGGAAGTTTGAATCCTTCGCCATCAAAGAACTTAATACCATTGAATTCCATCGGATTGTGCGATGCTGATATGACGACTCCTGCATCTGCGTGGTGCTTTTTAGCAAGGAACGCTACAGCCGGCGTCGGAAGGATCCCGAGATAAATAACATTGGCACCGACGGAACATGCTCCTGCCATCAGTGCGTTTGCCAGCATGTCACCAGAAAGACGTGTATCACACCCTACCATTATCACCGGGCGGTGCGCATCATTTGTTTTGGCGAGAACATATGCTCCTGCCTGTCCTAACTCCATCGCGAGCTTCGGTGTCAGCTCATCATTAGCTACTCCTCTGACTCCGTCAGTTCCGAACATTCTGCTCATTAATCAAGTTCCCCCTGTCAGGCTATTCTGTAGTATCTGTATCAGATTTCTTAGCTGTCAAAGTAATTACAGCGCGCACGGTGTTGTCCGCCGTGACCTTGTCCGGAAGCGTCAACGCGACTTCCCCGTTGTAGCTGCCGCTTATATCTTTTGTTGTGTCAACGTCTCCGATAATTGACGCGACGTCGAGTGTCGGTGCTATATTTGATGCGCTGACTGTGTCAAGAGACGCCTTAAGTCCCACTATATCCACAGAAAGTTTTACGGCGGATCCGTCTGACCCCGTGTTGCCGAGTCCATCACTCACGCTTGTTATCGCGGCATCATAACCATCAGGTACATTTGTGACCGCTATACTGTCCGAATCAAAGTCCAGCGTTTCCTTTTCTATCTGCTCTATCTCAGCAACAATGCTTATATTCCCGTCAAAACTATCATCAGAAATTGTGACATTCTCCGGCAGGTATCCTGTTATATCAATAGTCCATGTTCTTGTCTCGGCAGCGCCTGTAACATCTATTGAATCAGACGAAATCACAATACTCTCAATGGAATTCAAAACCGATGACCTTCCTGCTATGGTCACCGTAGCCGGTGTGACTGTGACTTTTCCATTGAGCGCATACCCTTCGGCCGGGGTCCCGCCTATTGAGACCTGGATCGGAACGTTCTTGGTCGGAAGTATGACTGCCGACACCTTTACCGTAGAGATATTCATAGTGAGCGAGGTGGCATCTATAGCTTTGCCGTCACTGTCATAGAGTTTCACATCCACATTAGTGGTAACTGTGGCGGCAGCTCCTGATACATCGACATTTGCTTCTGCTTTCGCTATCTTTGATACTATTGATTCAGGGCCTGAAACGCGGACCTGGTTCTGATCTATCGTCACATCACCGAGAACATACCCATCAGCCGGTGTTCCGCTCGTAGTGTAGCGCAGCGCGAGCTGCGTCGTCTTCTTCTTCTCGACACTGAGACGCACAGTATCTATGCTTCCCTTTATGCTCTCTATCTTGCCTGAATACTTGTTAGTCGTCAGTGTTATGTCAACTGTGCCGAGACTTGTTATATCGCTCGCATCGGCTGTCGCAACGATATTATCCTTGTCGAGGGAATCTATTATCGAGCGCGAAGCCATCACCGTCACGACCGGGATCGTGTCGGTTCCGTCGAGCACCGTGTATACCTGCCCTGCATCTGTTATGGTGCTTGTGTTTAAAAGCTTGACCGAAATGTTGTCAAACTGCACCTTGGTCACCGGGTCGTTGATATCAGTAACAAGGAACCAGATGATCACGGCCGCAATAAAAGCACCTATGCGGAGGCCTATGTTATTCAGTATCCCTGGTCTCTTTTGCCCCTTCATCGT
>JAQWCI010000099.1 GCA_028706005.1 Lachnospiraceae bacterium | reverse complement strand
TTTGATTTCAAGAAGTTCACCAGTCATGAGCTTATTGCTGTCATTGTCAGAAATAGAGAAAATCGTTCTGTTAATTATTTCTCTGAATGTAAACTCAGAAACATTTATTCCTTCATTTTTCTCAATTTCAGGAAGTCTTGTAAACTCAAGACCGTCATTACAACCGATTTCAAATTTAGCGCTTCCGCATTTAATCCTGATCTGTGATTTATCTGTAGTTTCAATCAAAACATCTCCATCAGGCAGTTTTCTTACAATGCCTGAGAGAATATCAGCATCTACAGCAACTATTCCTTTTTCTTCGATCGTCCCTTCGATAGAAGTCTGAATACCAAGCTCCATATCGTTAGCGATAAAAGTAATCTTCTGACCAGCTGCATCGATAAGGATGCATTTAAGAATATTCATAGTCGTCTTTGATGGTACAGCTCTGTATACTGTATTGATTGCATTTACAAGATCACTTTCACTTACTGTGATTTTCATAAGATTGACTCCTTGTGTAAGGCCCCTTCTTTTCTTTACAGAAAAGTAAAGATTAAAGATAAAACAGAAGTAGTAGTATTAAGCCTCGGAAATTTGTGCTTAACCTTTACCATTATACATTTTATGGGGCATTAATACAAACAGACCGGTGTGGAAAACGCCGGTCTTAATTGTGTGTTTTGTGGTTATCTTGTACCCAGATTCAGTTTTTTCATGATAAAAGAAATATTACTACGGAGTTCTTCATTTGTTTTGATGTCATCTTTTATCTTGTCAGCACCGTGCATAACTGTTGTGTGATCTTTGTTGCCAAGATATTTACCGATACGCTCAAGCGTCAGATCAGTGTTCTCACGCAGAACATACATTATTACCTGGCGCGGCAAAACAAATTCTGAGCTCCTTTTCCTGCTTTCCACATCAGCTTCGCGTACATTGTAGTGCTCACAGACAGTCGAAATAATATTCTCAGGTGTCACATTTCTTCCATTTTCAGGAGAAACTATGTCTTTGAGAGCTTCTTTGGCTGTATCGAGTGTTATGTCTACATTATTAAGTCGTGAATAAGCAATCATTTTATTGAAAGCGCCTTCAAGTTCTCTGATGTTGGATTTAATATTTGTTGCAATATAGTCAAGAATCGAATCATCTATATGTTTTGACTGATTCTCGGAATTCTTGCGGAGGATAGCCATTCTGGTCTCAAAATCAGGCGGCTGAATGTCAGCGATGAGACCCCATTCAAAACGAGAGCGGAAGCGTTCATCGAGTGTTTCCATTTCCTTGGGCGGACGATCAGATGAAAGGACAATCTGTTTGCCGGCGGAATGCAGCTCGTTAAATGTATGGAAAAACTCTTCCTGCGTTGATTCCTTGCCTATGATGAACTGGATATCATCTATAAGAAGTACGTCAACAGTGCGATATTTGTCGCGAAGTCTTGACATTGAAGCTGTATTTCTTGATCTTATGCTCTCTATGACCTCGTTTGTGAACTGTTCAGACGTAACATAAAGAACCTTTTTATTAGGGTCATTTTCAAGGACATAGTGACCGATCGAATGCATAAGATGAGTTTTGCCGAGTCCGGCGCCTCCGTAAATAAACAGCGGATTGTAGGCCTGTCCGGGAGATTCAGCAACTGCGAGGCAGGCTGACTGGGCAAATTTATTATTTCCGCCGACTATGAAAGTGTCAAAACGATAGCGCGGATTAAGATTTGATTCGACATAGACTGAATTCCTGGTCTTTTCAACAGGTTCATCAGATGGTTCTTCCTTTTCAACATAAGAAACAGAAGATTCATTATCAAGAAGGAAGACAACACTGTAATCAGGTCCGTCATTATTAAGTTCACCGGTAGTTTCCGATGTGTTGAGGACCTCAGTTATGGTAACTTCAAAATAAGTGCAGTACCTTTCTGTAATGTACTGTTTCATATATGCCTGATCGGAATGAATAAGAATATTTATGACTGTACCATTAACACTGTCGACGGTAAGAGGTTGTATCCAGGTTTTATATGAGATTGCGGTCAGTTTATATTCTTTGAAAATATGATCCTTGATCATATCCCACTGCCGAACCAGATGCTCATACACTTCTTCATTGGAAATTAAATTGACACTCATTGTAAAAACCTCTTCTTAATATAAGTAATGCCGATGCATTCAGATAGAAAAAGCCGCCTCCAACGGATGAACAAATGGATGCCGCCCCCAATAATAATTATATTTCTCTATGAATTATAAACCGGCGATGTCACTATAATACACTAAGCAAAAATTAAGTTCAAACAGCAAGAAGGTGGCTTATAAATTGTAAAAACCTATTATGATTTATACACTTGTGAAAATGTGCATAAGTTACATGGCGTTTATCAACGATTAAAATTGTGAAAAATCTGTGTAAAATCGAATAAATATGAAAGTCAAAACAAGTTTCAGAACATGTTATCCACAACTTATTAACAAAATGTGGATAGAAGAAAATGGCATGTGGATAGTTAATACACAGTTTCCACCACAAAATGTGGGAAACGAAAATTTATTTTTTCAATATATGGGAAGAACGAAAATCAAAGAGAGAATTATGCACTGAAAGATACATGACAATACACCGGGATCTGCGAAAATACGCACTTTCTGCTTGACGGTAAATCGCGGTTTATATATAATAAAAAAGCTGTCCACCACACGGACCGCAAAAGTTGTTACATATTATATGTAGGAAAAAATGAGAAACGTTTATCCGGCAGGGTCGGATACTCGTTTATGATAAGGAGGTGTTTTGAGATGGCACAATCAAAAATGACATATCAGCCCAAGAGAAGACAGCGTATGAAGGTACATGGCTTCAGATCAAGAATGGCTACTCCGGGCGGAAGAAAGGTCCTTGCAGCAAGAAGATTAAAAGGCAGAAAGAAACTGACTGTTTAATTGTCACTATGCCTTAGCGGATATTTGCGAAAGGTTTAGCCAGAAAAGCCGCGTATATGCTTTTCTGGCATTTTTAATTAAACGGTGAGTTTACCTCGCAGGAAAACAAAATAAAATATATGAAAAATTCGCTCAAGAGAAACGAAGACTTTAAGAAATGTTATAAGTACGGAAGATCCTATGTAAATTCATATCTCGTTCTGTATGTGTGTGGCAACGAAACGGGTAAGAACAGGCTTGGAATTTCCGTGAGCCATAAAGTCGGAAACAGTGTAGTAAGACATCACATTTCAAGACTTGTAAGAGAAAGTTATCGGCTGCATGAAGACATGTTCAATAGTGGTTTGGATATGGCAGTCGTCGCGCGTTCGAGGGCCAGGCAAGCAGGCTTCCACGAAATAGAGAGCGCGTTCCTTGATTTGACCGCCAAAGCGAAACTTCATCGCGACGCAGGTGATCTGATCGAAAAAAATGGCAAAGAAAATTCTGATTGCAATGATCATGTTTTATCGTAAATATCTGTCCCCGCTCAAGCATACAAAGTGCCCGTATATACCGACGTGTTCTGAATATGGGCTTGAGGCTGTGCAGAAATACGGAGCTCTTAAAGGCGGGCTTATGGCACTGTGGAGAATTCTGAGGTGTAATCCTTTTTCCCACGGCGGTTTTGACCCTGTCCCGTGATCAATGTTTGTTTAAACATGTTTGTCTAAACAGGAGGTTCAAATTTGTATCCTTTAATGCTTACAAAATCTACAACGTTCATCATCGGACCTGTTGCAGAAGTCCTCGGATTACTGATGAACGGTATTTTCTGGGTACTTGATAAGATTGGAATCCCGAATATCGGTCTTTCCATCATCTTCTTTACTATCATTATCTACATGGCACTTATGCCTCTGACTGTCAAACAGCAGAAGTTCTCCAAACTGCAGTCCAAAATGACACCGGAGATCAATAAGATCCAGGCCAAATACAAGAACAAAAAAGACCAGGATTCCATGATGAAGCAGAACGAGGAAATGCAGGCCGTTTACAAGAAATACGGCGTTTCCGCGTCCGGCAGCTGTGTTCAGCTCATCATTCAGATGCCTATCCTGTTCGCACTCTATCAGGTGATTTATAAGATTCCTGCATATGTCACGCAGGTAAAAGATGCTTTCTTCCCACTTGTGACAAACCTCATTTCACAGAGTGGAGCAATCGAGTATCTCCAGGAAACCACAGCGGCAAGAACATTTGCGAACCAGTTTACAAGTGCTGATTTCGCGGGAAATGTCGGCAGCACCGTAAGTAACACACTTATCGATGTCCTTAACAAGTTCTCAACGGCTGAATGGACAGCTCTTGCTGATAAATTCCCGTCTCTTGGTGTTGAAATAGCAAATACAACATCATTGCTCACAAGATACAATAATTTTCTCGGACTGAACATGGGCGATTCTCCCTGGTTTGCAATGAAGACTTACTGGGCGGCAGGAGTATACGGTCTTGCAATCGCGTCAGTGGTCATCCCCGTTCTCTCAGCGGTAACACAGTGGGTAAATATCAAACTAATGCCACAGCAGCAGGCAACAGGCAATCAGCAACAGGACAGCATGATGAATTCCATGAAGACCATGAATCTTCTGATGCCCCTGATGTCAGCATACTTCTGCTTCACGCTCCCTGCCGGCATGGGCCTCTACTGGGTAGCCGGTGCTGTAATCCGTTCTGTACAGCAGGTGTTCATCAACAAGCATATTGACAAGATGGATATTGACGCCATGATCGCCAAGAACCTTGAGAAACAGCAGAAAAAGATCGCAAAGAGTGAAGGCAGAGAGACTGTTTCGCAGAGAATGATGAACCAGTATTCTCAGATGAATACGAAGAGCATTGAATCAGGCACAACTGCAAAAAATACCGGAATGACGCAGAAACAGAAAGACAATGCCCTTAGGAATGCCGACAGAAAATATGAGAACAGGACGTACAGAAAAGACAGTATGGCGGCAAAGGTCAACATGGTACGCGACTTCAATGATACCGGTTCCGGTCCTAAGCAGTCTGATACAGATTCGGGTAAGGAGGACAAATAACAATAATGTCACAGGAATACATAGAAATTTCCGAGAAAACTCTCGATGATGCCATTACAGTTGCATGCCAGAAACTATCTGTCACATCAGACCGTCTTGATTACACAGTAGTTGATCAGGGAAGCAACGGATTCTTAGGTTTTAACGCAAGAAACGCAGTCATAAAGGCTCGCATAAAGGATGCTTCTGAAGCTACAGAATCAGTGCTCAAGGCTGTCCTCAATAAAGTTGATGAGAAGTCAAAACCCGCGGCTCCCGCACCGGCTCCTGCATTCGATATCACAAAGGCAACTTCTGATATAGCAGGCGACAGAGCTGAAACATTCAAGGCGACGGAAGCAGTTAAGAAGCCTGAAAAGGCAGCTGAACCTGTTAAAACAAATGAAGACGCATCAGCGCCTGCAAAAGAGACAGAAAAAGCAGATATTGACGCGGCAAAGAGTTTTGCAAATAAAGTCGTTACGAGCGAAAAAGAAGTTGCAACTCACAGGGAAGATAGAAAAGCCATTCCCGCTGAGCAGCAGCTTTCAGATGATAAGGTAAAGGAACTCGAAGAAAAAGCAGAGAAATTCCTTACAGATGTTTTTGGTTCGATGGGGATGAAAGTAAATATCACGATGACATTCGATAAAGAGTGGAACACACTTGCAATCGATATGGCAGGCGATGACATGGGAATACTCATCGGCAAGAGAGGCCAGACGCTCGATTCACTGCAGTACCTCATTTCACATGTAGTAAACAAGGGTACTGAGGGATATATTCACGTCAAGGCTGACACTGAGGATTACAGGGAAAGACGCAAGGAAACACTGGAAAAACTTGCCAGGAACATTGCATACAAGGTAAAACATTCGAGGCATTCAGTTGAACTCGAGCCCATGAATCCTTACGAAAGAAGAATAATTCATTCAGCTCTGCAGAATGACAGGTATGTCACAACGCATTCAGAGGGCGAAGAGCCTTACAGAAAAGTCGTCGTTACACTTAAAAAGTAATTTATGAGCTGATTTATGATCATAAAACGAAGGGCAGGTATATCGACGGATATATCTGCCCTTTTGGGATAACGGAGAAATATGGCACTTCCTGTTGAGAGCAAAAATGAAGACACGATAGCGGCTATCTGCACAGCAATGACGACAGCCGGGATCGGAATAATAAGGGTGAGCGGACCTGATTCAATCGCTGTTTCTGACAGAATATTCAGGAACGGCAAAGGAGAAAAGGCACTCTCCTCTTACAAATCAAACACCATACATTTCGGGCACATTGTTGATCCGCAGAGCTTCGAAACAATAGATGAAGTGATGGTCTCAGTGATGAAAAGACCGCACAGTTACACGACTGAAGATACGGTCGAGATAAATTCGCACGGATCACTTTATCTGCTGAACAAAATATTAAAACTTGTTTTGGCGTCAGGGGCAAGAATGGCTGAGCCGGGCGAGTTTACAAAACGCGCATTCCTGGGTGGGAGGATCGATCTGGCTGAGGCGGAAGCCGTGATGGATCTCATTTCATCTCAGAATGAATTTGCAAGGCGCGCCTCTATATCGCAGCTTTCCGGAAAACTTTCGGCAAAGATACAGGAATTAAGAGCTGCAGTTCTGTATGAGCTGGCTTTCATCGAATCAGCGCTCGATGATCCGGAGAATTACGATACAACGGGGTATCCAGAAAAACTGAAAATAAAGATTGACGGTCTCATCGACGAAATGGATTCAATGCTTGCAAACGCAGATAATACAAGGATCCTCAGAGAAGGTGTCAAAACTGTTATCACCGGAAGTCCCAATACGGGAAAATCATCCCTTATGAATTTCCTCCTCGGAACGGACAGGGCGATTGTAACAGAAGTCGCGGGGACCACGAGGGACACGCTTGAAGAAACCGTGAGGATCGGTGATGTTGTGCTGAAACTTGTGGATACTGCAGGCATAAGACAGACAGACGACAAGGTGGAAAAGATAGGTGTCGACAGAGCAAAAGCCGAAGTGAGCGACGCAGATCTTATCCTGTTCCTCATTGATACTTCCAGAATGATAACAGATGAAGATCGTGAGATTGCAAAACTATTGAAAACAAGTCATGAGGAGGGGCAAAAAGTCATAGTTCTCCTCAACAAATCGGATCTTCAGACGATCACTTCGCCGGAAGATATTTATTCAATGTTTGCTGACATGGGAGATAGTAAACCGCATTATTATGTGGTCTCATTGAAGGATGGGAGCGGCATGGATGCCGTAAGATATGCAATAGCAGACATGTTCAGAAAAGGCGATATTAGCAGTAATAATGAAGTTTATCTCACAGACAGGAGACATGCAGAAGCTCTGGCAAACGCTGAAAAGGCGCTCCGGATGGTCGCAGGAAGCATAGATTCTGGAATGAGCGAAGATTTCTATTCTATAGATCTGATGAATTGCTACTCAGAACTCGGAAAGATCACCGGAGACCAGGTCGACGATGACCTTGTGGAGGAAATCTTTTCTAAATTCTGCCTTGGGAAATAATGGCGTCACCTGAATTAAAGATAAAGAGTTCGTTTGTGTATGTCCGGCGTGGGCATGCTCTCGTGCTATTTGAGGTTAAATCAGTATGAATTATACAATTATGACAGATATTTGTGTTATAGGTGCCGGTCACGCCGGATGTGAAGCTGCACTTGCGTGCGCCAGGCTCGGGCTTGATACGACCATCTTTACAATGAATGTCGACAGCATAGCAATGATGCCGTGCAATCCGCATATCGGCGGGTCTTCCAAAGGCCATCTTGTGCGTGAGATCGACGCGCTCGGCGGTGAGATGGGCAAGAATATCGACAAAACATTCATCCAGTCTAAGATGCTTAATGTTTCAAAGGGACCGGCCGTACATTCACTCCGTACACAGGCTGATAAAGCCGAATATTCGAAGAGAATGCGCCAGACTCTCGAGCATCAGGAACATCTCCACATAAGACAGGTCGAAGTGGCAAAACTTCTGACTGAGGGTGATCCTGAAGACAATGCGGGGTCTGTTACAAGTGAAGAGCCTCAGAAGGATTGCCGCAAAGTTGTGGGTATTCAGACCTGCACAGGAACAATATATGAATGCAAAGCAGCGATTATCTGTACCGGAACATATCTTAAGGCAAGGTGTCTTGTCGGTGAGACGATAACAGAAACCGGGCCGAGTGGGATGCAGAGATCGACATTTCTTTCTGACAGCCTCGCAGATGAAGGCATTGCATTAAGAAGATTCAAGACAGGAACTCCCGCCCGCATGGATGGCAGGACTCTTGATTATTCAGAGATGACAATACAGAACGGTGACAAAACCGTCATCCCTTTCTCATATTCAACAGATCCCAAAGATGTACAGATCGATCAGGTGCCATGTTACCTCACATATACCAATGAGGAAACTCATGAAATAATACGGCAAAACATAGGCAGATCGCCAATTTACGCAGGAATAATTGAAGGCACAGGCCCACGTTACTGCCCTTCTATCGAAGATAAAGTCGTAAAGTTTCCCGACAAGATAAGACATCAGGTCTTCATTGAGCCGGAGGGACGCGGGACAAATGAAGTCTATATCGACGGGATGTCATCATCCATGCCGGACGATGTTCAGCAGCAGATGTACAGAACAGTGCCGGGGCTTGAGCATTGCGACATAGTGAAGAATGCATATGCGATCGAGTACGATTGCATAAACGCGAATATACTCAAACA
>JAQWCI010000098.1 GCA_028706005.1 Lachnospiraceae bacterium | reverse complement strand
GAATTCGCTTAAAGTAACGGTACTGTTTGCACTGTACACAGTTCCGGGAAAAGTAATACTTGCACTTCTTGTTGCTATGTTCCTTAACAGGAATATCAAAGGAATCAATCTTGTCAGAACCCTTTACTATATCCCATCACTATTTGGAGGCTCCGTAGCAATAGCACTCCTGTGGAGATTGATGTTCATGAATAATGGCGTATTCAATACCATGATGACAAAACTTGGTCTTCCGAATATTTCCTTCCTTGGAGATACAAAAATGGCATTGCCGACAATCTGTCTTCTTGAAATATGGCAGTTTGGGTCGTCCATGGTAATGCTGCTTGCAGCACTGAAGAATGTGCCGAAGGAATTATACGAGGCGGCTGATGTAGACGGCGGAGGAAAGTGGGCAAAGTTTTGGCATATCACACTTCCACAGATATCTCCGATACTTTTCTTTGCTATATTGAATCAGATGATACAAGAACTTCAGAATTTCACATCACCATACACGATAACCGGCGGGGGCCCTTTGAAGTCAACAAACGTCCTTGGAATAATGCTTTACAAGCAGGGGTTTGGTTATTTCAAAATGGGATATGCAAGTGCGATTTCATGGATCGAATTTGTTTTGATCCTGGCATTTACATTGTTCCTTTTCGGAACTTCAAAATTCTGGGTCCATTATGCTGATGAAACATGATAAAGGAGCGTGTGATGATAATAAAGAAGGAAAATAACGGAATAATGAAAGATAAGGATGTCAAAGATAAAGCAAGGGTCATTGACTATGTTTTGATAATTATTATCGGAGCAGTACTGCTTTATCCAATCATATGGATGTTCTTTGCTTCATTTAAGGATAACAGTGAAATATTCGGATCTGTTTCACTTCTTCCAACGACATGGCATCCTGAGAACTATATAAATGCGTGGAAAGGGAGCGCAGGCTATACATATTCAAAGTTTTTCATCAACACTCTGATACTGGTATTGCCAACTACATTACTTACATTAGCGTCATCAACGCTGGTCGCATATGGTTTTGTCAGATTTAATTTCCCATATAAAAAGCTGATGTTTACGCTGTTGCTTGCTATGATGATGCTGCCGAGTACAGTAGTGATCATCCCCAGATATATGCTCTATAATCAGTTCCACTGGGTGGATACGTACATGCCGTTTTATGCTCCTGCAACACTTTGCTGTAATTCGTTCTTCCCATACATGCTGATCCAGTTTCTTCGCGGTGTTCCAAGAGATCTGGACGAATCAGCATACATAGATGGCTGCAGTACATTTCAGACGCTGACAAAAATCCTGCTGCCACTCATGAAACCGGCACTCTTTTCAGCAGGACTGTTTCAATTCCTGTGGACATATAATGATTACTTTAATTCTCTGATATTCATTAACTCCGTCAAGAAATATCCTATTTCACTGGCGGTCAGACTTTCACTTGACTCAGAATCTGTAGTGCAGTGGGGGAAAATAATGGCTGTTGCGTTTATTGCAGTTGTACCGCTGATGATACTGTTCTTCGCATGCCAGAAGTACTTTGTCGAAGGTATAGCGACCAGCGGAATGAAGAACTAAATGAAACTGTGCAAACACGTTACGGAATGGGGTAAATTATGAGGATCACATTCAATAGAATAAAAATTAATCTATCAGTTAAGTACAGGAAGAATAATGAGTGGATAGAAGCTGGTGATGAGTCACCTGTCAGATTCACGATATGCAATAAAGAGACATATTACACATACAGACTGGAACTTAATTCTAATGAACCAACACAGGTCCGTATATATTTGTCGCTGCCGGGAATGAAAGATTATTATCACTTGATACCGTGTAACATATATGGTGATAACAATGCGAAGGATGTCAAATCCGGGGAGTTCCCGCTACTTACGAAAGCAGATGAAGAAGATGTGTTCAGATCCCCATTCTGGGAATTCCGCGCAGACAGGGCATCGACACCTGTTTCAGCTATATGCACAGAAGCCGGGGCAGTTGCAATATCTATTGACCCATACAGTCAAAACAAAAACGAGATAATTCATAATGGCCTTTTTGCTGAATTACCTGATACCTGCGGGGTCTCACTTGGATATACCAATGAGCCTTTCTCTTTTGTTAATAAAAGGACACCTGGATCTTCAACATCACAGGACGTGGCAAGCGCGACGGTTGAAGGAAGAATATACGCTGTCGTTGCAGATGACAGCGCAGAACCGAGGCAGGCTATTCACAAGATCATCAGAGAAGAGTACTACCTGCGTCACGAGCGCCCCGGGTATAAGAAGAAATTTCGCGAAGCGGTAAAAGGCTGTCTTGACAGTTTTGCGTCAATCAGCTGGAACCCGGAGACTGAAGAATATACTAATTGTAATTGCCTTCCGCCTGAGAACACGGTACTGAAACCATGGAGAGATGTTGTCGAGATCGGTTGGACAGGTGGCGGGGTGCTCGCATATCCAATGCTGCTCTCTGAAAGGATTCTCGGGAATGATGCAACGAATGCGCTTGATGGTAAGAGAAACGGAGAAGGAATATTTGATCGCATTGTAGCAGCATATAATGAAAAATCTGGATTGATCAATGATCTTACAAGACCGATAGATGAGAGTGGCAGTCTTGTCAATGGGTGGTGGGCGGACTTTGGTCTCACAAAAGACGTGCACTGTTCATATAATGTGGGGAGTGCTGTTCACTACATGCTCAAAGCAATAGAATTTCTCAAGGCAAATGGTGAGATATATTCAGAGACATGGCTCGATGTCTGCAGAAAAACACTTGATACCGTTATTTCACTTCAGAGGGAAGATGGTGCTTTCGGGTACACATATTACATTGATCATCCTGGAGTGAAGGACTGGGATGGGTTTGCCGGATGCTGGTTTGTGCCATGCTGTGCATATATGTATCACCTGACAGGTGACACCAGATATCTTGATGCTGCGGACAGGGGGCTTGACTATTATCAGCATGCAGTTTCAGACCTGAGCTGCTGTGGAACACCGATGGACACATGGAAATCACCTGATCAGGAGGGCAATCTGGCATTCCTGAGGGGCGCAAGACTTCTTCATGAATACACGGGGAAGCAGAAATATCTTGATTATCTTAAGGAATCTGCAAATTATGAATTTCTGTGGCGCTATGGATACAGAACAAAACCTGATAACAGGCCGCTTATTGATGGCTGGAATTCGTGCGGGGGTTCTGTGACTTCAGTTTCCAATCCGCATATACATCCAATGGGCATGATAGTTGACAGTGACCTTTATTATCTCGGCAGAGTCACCGGAGAGGCCTATTATATGGACAGGGCAGAGGATGGAACAGCCTGGCTTATGCAGACACTTGAACTATATCCTGATAAGACAGGTTATGGCAGATATGGTGTCCTGTCCGAGAGGTGGTGCCCAAGTGATGGACTTGTGATCCAGCGTGATTCAGATGGGAAACCATATAGTTCATGGTTCAGCTATAACCTCTGGGCTGCATCGGCAGCATTTGAGGAAGTGTGCGAGAGGGCGTTGGAAACTGAACAAAAGAAAAGCTAAGAAAGGTCACAAAAGGACAGAAATGAAAAAATATAACAACAGGGTTTCAGAAATCAATATAGCCTACATCGGTGGAGGTTCCAGAGGCTGGGCATGGACATTTATGACAGACCTGGCTCTGGATGATCAGATAAGTGGGACGATAAGGCTTTATGACCTTGATAAAAAGGCTGCAGAGAATAATGAGATAATCGGGAATCATCTTATGCAGAGAGATGATGCAAAAGGTAACTGGAAATTTGTTGTCAGCGACTCAATGAAAGAAGCTCTGACAGGATGCAATTTTGTTGTTATTTCTATTCTGCCCGGGACTTTTGATGAGATGGCTGTAGATGTTCATATGCCTGAGAGGCTTGGAATATATCAGTCAGTCGGTGACACAGCAGGGCCTGGTGGCATTATCAGAGCACTCCGGACAATACCGATGTATGTTGAAATTGCTGAGGCTATCCGCGATTATTCACCTGAGGCATGGGTCATTAACTACACGAATCCAATGTCGCTTTGCGTCAGGACTCTCTATTATGTATTCCCGGGAATTAAGGCGTTCGGGTGCTGCCATGAAGTATTTGGGACACAGAAGGTCCTTCAGGGGATATATGAAAACGTCACAGGTGAGAAGATCGGTGACTGGCATGACATATACGTAGATGTTCTGGGAATCAACCATTTCACTTGGTTTTCAGGAGTTTCATATAAAGGAACTGATATTTTCCCGATATATAGAGAGTATATAGATAAACACTTTAATGAAGGTTTTGAGGAACAGTCAGATAACTGGATGAATTCTTCATTTAACTGCGCTAACAGAGTGAAGATGGATCTTTTCAACAGATATGGATGGATAGCGGCAGCAGGAGACAGACATCTCGCGGAGTTCATGCCAGGCAATGAATACCTGAATGATCCCGAAACCGTGAAAAGATGGAAATTCCAGTTGACAAGTGTTGACTGGAGAAAAGAAGACCTGCAGCAAAGACTTGATCGCAGCAGGAAACTGGCGTCTTTTGAAGAAGAAGTAAAACTTGAACCCACCGGGGAAGAGGGAATATCTCTGATCAAGGCATTGTGTGGTCTGGAGAGACTCATAAGCAATGTGAACATTCCAAACAGCGCATTGCAGGTATCAAATCTGCCAGCGGATGCTGTTGTTGAAACAAATGCTGTGTTCGAGTTAGACAAGATCCATCCTATCATGTCAGGAAGCCTGCCACGTGCAATATATGATCTCGAGTTGCCTCATGTGGAAAATCATGACAGGACTCTGAGAGCCGCTCTTACAGGCGACAGAAATCTTGTAGTTGAGTCGTTTGAACATGATCCGAACGTAAAGGGACACAATCTTACACATAAGGATGTAGAGAAGCTTGTCTGTGACATGATAGCAGGAACAAAGAACTACCTGCCGGAATACTGGAAGTGAACAGGCAAAACAAAATAAAGCACAAAATAAAGAAAAATTAACTGAATTATTCATATGAATTAAGTTCAATGACTGGTATCTTTTCCTTATCAGGAGGTAAGTGGATATGGAAAAGATAAAGATTGGATTTGCACCGACAAGGAGAAGCATCTTCAGTGCGCCGGACGCAGTCAAATATGCGGACCTCACAAGGGCAAAACTTGATGAGATGGGCGTTTCGTATGTCGATATAAAGGACATCAACGAAGAAGGTCTTCTGTACGACGACAATGATAGAATAAAAATAGCTGAAAAGTTCAGAAAGGAAGGTGTAGCAGGATTGTTCCTGCCTCACGAGAATTTCGGGACTGAATATGAATGTGCAAGGCTCGCAAAGGATCTGAATGTGCCTGTTCTGCTCTGGGGACCGCGTGATGAACGCCCGGAGCCTGACGGGATGCGTCTCAGAGATACTCAATGCGGGCTTTTTGCTACGGGAAAAGTCCTTCGAAGGTTTGGAATTCCATTTACTTATATGACTAACTGCAGACTTACCGATCCGGAGTTCAATCGCGGTATACACGATTTCCTTGCTGTCTGCAATGTTGTAAAGAAGTTCAGGAATCTGAGGATCCTTCAGATAGGCCCGAGGCCGTATGATTTCTGGAGCACGATGTGCAATGAGGGTGAGCTCCTTGAGAAATTCAATGTTCAGCTGGCGCCCGTTCCGATACCGGAACTTACGGCGGAGATGAAGCGTGTCCGCGATGAAGAAAAGGATAAAGTGGAAGCGGTGGTTGATTATTGCCACAGCAACATGATCTGCAAAATTGATGACACACTGCTCACAAATGTGGCTGCACTTAAGGTCGCGATGAAGAACATGGCAGACAAATACGGCGCAGGTGCGATTGCAATTCAGTGCTGGAATGCTCTGCAGGGCGAGATAGGAATCATGCCATGTGCAGCAAACTCTCTTCTTAACGAGGAAGGGATTCCTGTTGTCTGTGAAACAGATATACACGGGGCAATAACACAGGTGCTTGCCGAGGCAGCGACATTCGGAGATAAGAAAGGAATGTTTGCCGACTGGACAGTGCGTCATCCTGACAATGAGAACGGAGAACTTCTGCAGCACTGCGGCCCGTGGCCGATGTCTGTAGCTGATGAAAAGCCTTCGATCTGTGTCCCGGTCGCATTCCCATACAACGGAGCCATATCTGCAAGGGCAAAGAAGGGAAAACTCTCCATAATGCGTTTTGACGGAGACGGCGGTGAATACTCAATGCTTCTCGGACATGCCAAAGGAATAGATGGCCCATACACGAAAGGCACATATCTCTGGATAGAAGTAAATGATCTGAAGCGCCTCGAAGCAAAGGTAGTTGAAGGACCTTACATTCACCATTGTGTGGCAGTCCAGGCGGACATAGTGCCGGTAATATATGAAGCCTGCAAATACATCGGCGTGAAGCCGGATCTGTATGATCCTATTGAAGATAAGGTAAAGGCATATCTTCATGGCGAGGAGGTCGTTTTTGATGAAATATGAAATTGATGAACTCAAAACAAAAGTATGGGATCTCAGGAAAGACACCCTGGATATCATAGTGGCCGGAGGCGGTGGTCATATCGGCGGAGACATGAGTGTTATCGATGCGCTGTCAGTTCTTTATTTCCGTCAGATGAATGTTTCGCCTGAAACAGCAAATGATCCTGACCGCGATTATTATGTGATGAGCAAGGGCCATTCTGTAGAAGCATATTATGCAGTGCTTTGCGCCGCAGGGTTTTTAAAACTTGATGAAGTAAAGGCAGGGTTTTCGAAATTCGGGTCTGAATACATCGGACATCCCAACAACCACCTTAACGGCATAGAAATGAATACAGGATCGCTTGGCCATGGACTTCCGGTCAGTGTGGGTATAGCGCTTGCAGCGAAGATGGATGGCCGCCCGTCAAGAGTGTACACGATCATGGGAGACGGCGAGCTTGCAGAGGGATCAGTATGGGAAGGCTTCATGTCGGGCCATATGTATAAACTTGATAATCTCTGTGCGATCATAGACAGGAATCATCTGCAGATTTCAGGAAACACTGAGGATGTGATGGCTCAGGAAGTATTGGCTGATAAAGTCAAAGCGTTCGGATGGCATGTCATATTTGTACAGAACGGCAATGATGTGAAGCAGCTTGACGCGGCATTTGAGGAAGCAAGGAACACAAAGGGCCAGCCGACCTGCATCATTTCCAACACTGTAAAAGGATACGGTTCTTCAGTGATGGAGAACAAGGCTGCCTGGCATCACAAGGTGCCTACAACTGAGGAATATGATCAGATGGTAAGCGATTTTGCAAAACATAAGGAGGCAGCGGCAAATGAATAAGATAGCAAACAGAAAAGTGATCTGTGATGTTCTGATGGAACATGCCGCTACGGACAAGGATATTGTTGTCCTTTGCAGTGATTCGAGAGGATCGGCATCACTGACTCCGTTCTTTGAAGCTTATCCGGCGCAGGCAGTAGAGGTCGGTATTGCTGAACAGGATCTGGTAGGTATTTCGGCAGGACTTGCGCACTGCGGCAAGAAACCATATGCGGCATCTCCCGCAAGTTTTGTTTCAACAAGAAGTTATGAACAGGCCAAGATCGACTGCGCGTATTCAAACACGAACGTCAAACTCATAGGTATAAGCGGCGGAATCAGCTACGGAGCCCTTGGTATGAGTCATCATTCCGCGCAGGATATAGCAGCAATGTGTGCAATACCGAATATGAGAGTGTATCTTCCTTCCGACAGATTTCAGACACGCTGCCTTATCGAGGCGCTTCTGAAGGACGAAAAACCTGCATACATCCGTGTGGGGAGAAATCCGTTAGAAGATGTTTATTCTGAGACGGACTGCCCGTTCGAAATGGACAGAGCGACAAAGATCGGCCATGGAACTGACGTGACCATCGTAGCCTGCGGAGAAATGGTAAAGCCTTCTGTGGAAGCGGCTAGGATACTCAATGAAGAAGGAATCAGCGCCGGGGTGCTTGATATGTTTTGCCTGAAGCCGTTTGATACAGATGCTGTTATCAGTGCGGCAAAACACAGCAAAGCGATAATTACCGTGGAGGAGCATTCTTTGTTTGGAGGGCTTGGCGCCATGACAGCCCAGGCAGTAGCAGCACATTGCCCTGAGAAAGTGCTCGAAATTGCACTCCCTGACTCACCGGTAATTACAGGCACATCACAGGAAGTCTTCGATTATTACGGCATGAACGCAGAAGGAATCGCGAAGAAAGCCAGAGAAGCATTGAGGTCATAACACACAAGGGGTTATTCTATGGGAAAGTATATTCTGGGCATAGACCAGAGCACACAGGGAACAAAAGCTCTGATTGTAGACAAAAAGGGCAGGCTTTGCGCCCGCTGTGACATCGCACACAAACAGATGATAAGCAGGGAAGGATGGATTTCACACAATCCCGAGGAAATTTATGCGTGTACGATTCAGGTCGTAAAGAATGTTGTGGAAAAAGCCGGCATCAATAAGAATTCTCTTGTGGCAGTCGGAATAAGCAATCAAAGAGAAACAACAGCAGTGTGGGACAGGGCGGGGAAGCCGCTCTGTCCTGCTATTGTGTGGCAGTGCGACAGAGCAAGGAAGGTATCTGACAGACTGGTTGAAAAAGGTTACGGTGATGTTGTCAGGGCAAAGACAGGAATAAGTCTATCACCATATTTTCCCGCATCAAAAATGGCATGGATACTTGAAAATATGAGTAAAGCAAGAGAGCTTACAGATTCCGGGGATCTGATGCTGGGGACGATGGATGCATTTCTTATTTACAGGTTAACAGGCGGCAGAGATTTCAGG
>JAQWCI010000097.1 GCA_028706005.1 Lachnospiraceae bacterium | reverse complement strand
TCGTTTATATCCAGGCGGTAGTAGGCATTTTTTGTCTCAACATGCGTCGACTTATCTTCAATAAAATATCGCTCAAATGTCGTCATCCTGCTTTTGCCGTAGACAGGAGATTTCGCGCCGCACCATATGTACCATATAAGATCTTGGCCCTTCTTTCGAAGTGTTTTGTCACGGTGCTCCTGATAACCCTTGCGCGCATAATATTCAAGAGCATCATAAAGTGCCCGCCCTCTGTAATCTGTGCCGTCTATGTTGAACGATTCAAAACTTCCGTCCTCGCCCATAGGTACACATCCATGATACAGGAGATTAGAGTTAAAACATTTGTACATACTGCCATTCGTATAAAGGAAGCGTATGTGGTGCTGCAGTTTGTCAGCTCTCCTGAACGCAGTCACAAGCCTTTCCATGCAAAGCTGCTCTGAGTGGCTAAGAGCGTATGGATTCTCCGGATCCACAGTCGGGAAATCCGCATCTGAGAGCGGATACCACTTTTCACCTATCTTAACTTGTTTTGACTCAAAATCTATCTTGTCAAGAAGCAGGCGGTCGTCCATTTCAAACTCAGGATGCTCACGGATTATCTGTTCCTCGACCTTGAACTGCATTATTGTAATGGCCTTGTGCATCTTGCGGTCAAGCGCAAGATCGCGCGTGTCATAATCTTCATCATAAATAATATCAAATGTGTGGTTCGACACATCGTCAGGGTATGTGTCTGACGCGAATTTTGCAAGTGGAATGAGGTTAATGCCATAGCCTTCTTCCAGTGTGCTCAGGCGCCCATAGCGGGCAGCCATGCGGATAACGTTGCAGATACATGCTTCAGACCCTGCGGCAGCGCCCATCCAGACGATGTCGTGATTGCCCCACTGGATATCAACTGAATGATATTTGCATATCGCATCCATTATGATATGAGGACCTGGGCCTCTGTCATAAATATCCCCGACTATGTGAAGGTGATCGATCACAAGCCTCTGTATAAGTTCGCTGAGAGCTATGATGAAATCCTGTGCTCTGTCCAGCCTTATTATTGTATAGACGATCTCGTTATAATAAGCTTCTTTGTCTGAAACCTCAGCCTTCTCTGTTATGAGTTCTTCAATAACATAAGCAAAATCCGGAGGAAGTGCCTTCCTCACCTTTGATCTCGTGTACTTGCTGGCAACTCTTCTTGTTATAGCAACCAGTCTGAACAGCGTGATCTTGTACCAGTCGTTTATATCGTCTTCTGAGGCCTGGATGAGCTCCAGTTTCTCATTAGGATAATATATAAGTGTCGCGAGACTCTTCTTCTCACGATCGCTCAGAGTGTTCCCGAACTCATCATCTATCTTGCTGCGTATGGAACCTGAACAGTTCTTGATCACATGGAGGAACTGTTCATTCTCACCGTGTACATCAGTCAGGAAATGTTCTGTTCCCTTGGGCAGATTGAGAATAGCCTCAAGGTTTATTATCTCTGTGGATGCCGAAGCAATTGTAGGAAATTGTTTCGACAGGATCCTCAGGAGATTAAGTTCTGTATCAGTCATATTATGTCAGCCTCACCCGATTACATCCTGCATATCATAAAGTCCCGCAGGCTTGCCCGCAAGGAATTTTGCCGCAGAAAGTGCTCCCTTGGCGAAGATAGCACGACTGTATGCACGGTGTGAGAAAGTGACTGTCTCATCTGTTCCGGCGAAAATAACATCATGATCTCCGACTATAGTGCCACCCCTTACTGATGCTATCCCTATCTCTTTCACAGGTCTCTTCTCGCGTCTTTCCGATCTGTCATAGACATATTCATACCCGCCGCCCACAGCTTCATTGCAGGCATCAGCGAGAGCTATTGCTGTTCCGCTTGGTGCATCGAGCTTCTGGTTGTGATGTTTCTCTATGATTTCCATGTCAAAACCTGCTGCAGTAAGTGTCGGTGCCGCTTCCCTCAGTACCTTGAGGAGCACGTTTACACCAAGAGACATGTTTGATGACCTTAAGACCGCGACATCTTCAGACGCTTTCTTCAGGTGATCTGTCTGCTCATCTGAAAGTCCCGTTGTACACAGAACAACAGGAGTCTTTGTTTTGACGGAATAATCGATGAGGCAATCTGCCGCCTTCGCGTTCGAAAAGTCTATTATTACATCACCCTTTTCATATACTTCCTCAAGACTTCTGTAAATCGGGAAATCAGAGTACTTATCTCCAAATGCATCAACGCCCGCTACTATCTTTGTGTCAGCATCATCTGCCGCCATCTGCGCTATAACTCTGCCCATACGTCCGCATGCGCCGTGAAGAATTATTTTTACCATAGCTGCCTCCTTGACGGAGCGATTTTTGCGAAGTCCCGCGCCGGAAAATCCGCGCATGCGGTTTTCTGGCTGTGATTACAGGTTAGTAATACGATGGCTCCGTTCGTCGTATTACTAACCTGTCGCCTAGAAACGCCGCCTGCGGTAATCCTGCCACAGGCGGCGTTCATTGCCTCATTTTCAATTTATTTGATTATTCCCATGCTTATCATTTCCTGGCGAAGCCTGACAGCATTTCCTTCCGTCATTTCCGTTAGCGGAAGGCGTGGTGTTCCGGCTTCAAAGCCCATCATATCAACAGCTTTCTTGACCGGAATAGGATTGACTTCACAGAAGAGCAGTTCGAACAGGCTCTCCATCTTTCTCTGATCCGCAGCAGAACCTTTTACATCGCCTTCAAAAAACTTATAACACATATCGTGCATCATCTGAGGGGCAATATTTGCGACCACTGAGATAACTCCGAGACCGCCCATGGACATGATCGGAACTACCTGATCATCATTTCCTGAATACAGATCAATATTGCCATCTGTAAGGGACATAAGCTTCACGATCTGGCTTATATTCCCCGAAGCCTCTTTGATACCGGCCACATTAGCACAATCTTTTACGATCCTGGCCGCTGTCTCGGGAAGGATATTGCATCCTGTACGGCTTGGCACGTTGTACATGATATTCGGTATCTTTGTTGCGTCAGATATTGCTTTGTAATGCTGGTAGAGACCGTCCTGTGTTCCCTTGTTGTAGTAAGGAGCCACAAGGAGCAGAGCGTCAGCACCATCTTGCTCAGCTTCCTTTGAAAGCGCTATCGCTGTCTTTGTACAGTTTGAACCCGTACCGGCTATTACAGGCACTCTCTTTTTCGTGTGTTCGATGCAGAACTTTACGACTTCCATATGCTCGCGTTCTGTCATCGTCGCAGCCTCGCCTGTCGACCCGCAGACAACTATCGCATCTGTTCCGTTATCTATCTGGAAATCGATAAAATCTGCAAAAGCGTCATAATTAATCGTCTGATCCGCATCATTTCTGAACGGAGTTACAATTGCTACCGCTGATCCCCTGAATACTGCCATATCGTTCCTCCTCTGTGCATCAGAATTTCCTGAATTTCGTCGTTTCCACCTTTGTCACTTCATCAGCAAATGTGTATATCTCATCGTTCATCGTGATGCCTGTCATCACAATGTCTGTCTCTCCGCGTTTTATAACAAGGTCTCTCAGTTCGTCCACGGTACAGATATCATTGTCGACGACCGCAAGGATCTCATCGAGCACCAGCAGATCACATTCCATCGTATTGAGGATCTTTCTGGCAAAACAAATACCGCTCCTTATGCTCTCCGCATCCTGCTGCCTCTGTTCCGCAGTTCTCTGATCATAAGGAATATCATATCTCTCAAAACGGAATATCTTGAATTCAGGTTCCAGGCGCTTCAGGAATTCGGATTCCTCCACACCTTTGCCTTTCATGAATTCAATGACAATTACTCTCTCTCCCCTTGCTGCTCTCTGAAGTCCTATGCCGAGCGCTGCCGGGGTCTTGCCGTGTCCTTCTCCTGTATAAATGCTTATTCTTCCTTCTGACATATCCACCTCTGGACTTACCTGTATATCCGTTGCCCGGGTCATTCTTCTCTTTGCACTAATCTATCACCAAAACGTCTGAAAGTAAATTGAGTTCACAATGTCACATCTTCTCAGGCGCTGAAAATCCAAGCGCACCTGTTGAAGCTTCAAGAATGCCAAGTGTAAGAACAAGGAGTGCTATCCAGCCATTTCTCTTCTCTTCATTTTCCTCCGGCATGATCCTTGTTTCGTGATAAAAGCTGTTGAAGCAGTTGGAAAGCTCATAAATATAAGCGCAGAGTTTATGTGGCGCACATTCATCCCAGGCATTTCTCATTATTTCAGAGAAACGGGCAAGAGACATCTGAAGGTTCTTCTCCGCAGCGCTCTGTGCACCGCGTACTTCAAGTTCCTTAAGTGCTGCTTTATCTTTACCTGTCTGCTCCATATACTTGCCAAGTATGGATTTGATCCTGACCATCGTATAGAGGATGTATGGACCCGTATCACCTTCAAATGAGCAGAACTTCTCCATATCGAAGATGTAATCCTTTGATGCCTGGTTCGAGAGATCCCCGTATTTAAGAGCAGCCATGGCCACCTGTCTTGCCGTGGTCTCCGCCTCATCTGACGGAATATCAGGATTTGTCTTTATCTTTGCAAGCATTTCATCATTGATATCAGAAATGAGCGTCTCGAGACGCATAATACCGCCGTCACGTGTTTTGAAGGGTTTGCCGTCCTTGCCATTCACCGTGCCGAAACCTACGTGTCTCAGCTCTGTTTCCGGGCGGACAAGACCGCAGATATGCGCTGCGCGGAACACCTGTACAAAATGCAGTTCCTGGCGTTTATCAGTCACATAAAGGATCTCATCAGGATCGAACTTGTCCTCTCTGTCGAGGATCGTGGCGAGATCTGTGGTCGTATAGAGCGCAGCTCCGTCTGACTTGAGGATTATACAGGGAGGTATCTCCTTTGGATCGGAATCCTCGGCCACATCGACAACAAGTGCTCCGTTGCTCTCGTGGGCATGACCTTCAGCCTTCATCTTATCGACCATGCCGGGGATAATGTCATTTACCGATGCTTCCCCGTTCCACAGCTCAAAATCGACATCAAGATTTCTGTAATTCTTTTTGAGGTCCGCGACTGAGACATCAATTATCTTCTGCCACAGAGCATAGAAACCGCGTTTCTTCTCCTGCAGCAGATGAGTATTCTCCATTGCCTCTTTGTAATACTCTTCATCCTCTTTGGACTTCCTGGAAGCAGTGGGGTATATTTCCTCGAGGTCTGAAACCGTGAACGGCGCCTCTTCAGGGTATTCTCCGGTATAGTTATCATCAAAATACACCAGCTCAGGATAGCGATGCCTGAGCTCCGTTATCACAAGACCCATCTGAAGGCCCCAGTCACCGAGATGAATATCTCCAATGACCTTATCACCGCAGTAACGCCCCATGCGCTTCAGGGCTTCACCTATTACCGCTGAGCGAAGATGCCCCACGTGAAGCGGCTTTGCGACATTCGGTCCGCCGTAATCTATGATTATCGTTTTCTCTTTCTCAGGGATCTGAAGCCCGAACTTTTCATCCCGGCTCATCTTAACAAGATATGATGCAAGAAAACTTTTCTTAAGCTTCAGGTTGAGGAATCCCGGTTTCACCGATTCAGCCGATTCGAATATTGATTCTTCGTCAGCTCCAAGTCTTGCAGCAACAGCGTCCGCTATCATGAACGGTGCTTTGTGATACTGCCTGGCACCTGCCATCGCGCCGTTACATTGAAATTCACAGAGATCCGGGCGGCTTGATACGCTGCTCCTTCCAAGCTCACTGTCATAACCCTCGGCAGCAAATGCCTCTCCGACTTTTTCTGATATAAGATCAAGTAATTTCTGCATGCAATTCTGTTCCTCTCTTAGAGAATTCACAGCCACAGTAATTCTGGCGATATAGTCCGTATTTGTGTGACAATTCTATAGATCTCTGGAAGCCGCCTTTTTTCTTGAAATCTGAAGGCAGGAACTTAAGATGACTTTCAGGGTGCTCCGTCAAAACATGTTCTTCCGCCGTTTCACCGGCTTCATTAAGTTTTGCTGCACTCTTAAGCGGTGAAATTGTGAGGGTAGTCGTGAAGTATTCAAAACCGCATTTATAAGCGGTCTCTGCCGTTTTCCCGAGCCTGAGTGCATAGCAGGCCATGCACCTCTCCCCGCCTTCCGGCGCGTCCTCAAGGCCTTTAGCCATTGCAAGAAAAGATTCCGGATCGTAGGGAGCTTCCATGATGTCGATATGTTTTCCTTCGTCCACCTGGCTGTTGTACTCCGCGATAAGCCGTTTCTCCTCGGCCTTTCGCTTTTCATATTCGGCAGCGTCCGTGATGTTGGGATTGTAATAAAAGACCGTTATCATGAAATATTCACGCAGATACTCAAGGCAATAACTCGAGCAGGGTGCGCAGCACGCGTGGAGAAGAAGTGTCGGCACCTCGCCTGTTTCCCTGTTCCGGTCTATGATCTTTTCTGTTTCCCTGCTGTAATTTATGTTATTCATACTTAAATCCTGGCTATGTTCACGATCTCCAGGTTACTGCGGCTCACCGCGGCATGCTCAAGCGAACTCACAAGAGCTCTTGCTGTATCGAGCGATGTGATGCAGTAAACGCCTGTCTCTATCGCTGTCCTTCTGATCATGAAGCCATCTCTGTTCTTGTCGCGGCCCTGCGTTGGCGTATCAACGACCAGGTCTATCTTGTGTCCGAGAAGCAGATCCATGACTGTAGGAGATTCCTGATTTATTCTGTTGACCTGACGCGCATGTATTCCATTCTCCTTGAGAACATCAGCCGTACGCCTGGTCGAATAAATGATATATCCGATCTTCTCGTAGCGTCTTGCGATATCAATGACCTCACCCTTATCGGCGTCCTTGACTGTAATTATCATCTGCTTATGCTTTGGCAGTGCTATACCCGCGCCGAGGAACGCTTTGTAAAGTGCTTCGTCAAATGACTTCGAGATTCCAAGGCACTCACCTGTCGACTTCATCTCCGGGCCGACCGAAACTTCGGCGCCCCTGATCTTCTCAGTCGAGAAGACCGGCATCTTTATCGCATAGTATTCCGCTTCAGGCTGAAGTCCCGGCGTGTAACCGAGTTCTGTCAGCTTGTGTCCCATCATCACCTGTGCCGCGAGATCAACTATCGGAATTCCTGTGACCTTGCTGATATAAGGCACAGTTCTCGATGAACGCGGGTTTGCCTCAATGATATATACCTCTTCGCCGACCGCTATGAACTGGACATTTATGAGTCCTATGACATGCAGCTCCTTTGCCAGGCGCTTAGTATACTCGGCGATGACTTCCTTCACGTGCGTGCTGAGAGTTTTGGCGGGATATACTGAGATCGAGTCGCCCGAATGGACACCTGAGCGCTCAATATGCTCCATGATCCCGGGGATAACTATATTCTCTCCGTCACAGACTGCATCCACCTCTGTCTCAGTGCCCTGCAGATACTTGTCTACAAGTATCGGATGTTCCTGCGTGTAACGGTTTATGACCTCTATGAACTGCTCTATCTCATCATCTGAGAGTGCGATCTGCATTCCCTGCCCGCCGAGCACGTATGAAGGGCGGACAAGTACAGGATAACCCAGGCGATTCGCGACCTTCTTTGCCTCTTCGGCTGTGTAAACAGTTGCGCCTGCTGCTCTCTTTATCTCACATTTCTGAAGCACTTCATCGAAGATCTCACGATCCTCAGCGGCATCGACATCTTTGGCGTCTGTGCCAAGTATCGGCACTCCCATCTTTATCAGATCCTGTGTGAGCTTTATAGCTGTCTGACCACCGAACTGGACGACCGCGTAATCGGGCTTCTCAATATCGACTACGTTCTGCACGTCCTCGGGTGTCAGCGGCTCAAAATACAGTTTGTCCGCAATATCGAAATCCGTCGAAACTGTCTCAGGATTGTTATTGATGATAATTGTCTCGTAACCGGCTTTTGAGAATGCCCATGTCGCGTGTACAGAACAGTAATCGAACTCGATACCCTGACCGATCCTGATGGGCCCTGATCCGAGGACCAGTATTTTCTTCCTGTCAGTCAGATTCTCAAGTGCCTCGTCCTCTTCCTCTGCGTCGCTGTAAACACTGTAATAGTAAGGAGTCTCCGCCTTAAATTCCGCGGCGCAGGTATCGACCATCTTATAGGCTGCAGTGATGCCCCACTGCTTTCTGTTATCGCGGATCTCCTCTTCGGCAAAACCTGTGAAGCGCGCGATGACATTATCAGGGAACTCTGCGGCCTTGGCCTCTTTCATGAGCGCTGCTGTAAGACCGCACTTCTCCATATCGGGAGTTTCGCTCTTGCCCTCTTCTGTCAGAGCAGCACGCGTTTTGCCGGCCTTCTTCAGTTTGTCCTCTATCTTTACAAGGTGGTGGAGCTTGTCGATGAACCACTCGTCAATCATCGTTATCTCGTGAATGGTCGGCGCTGAAATGCCCTTTCTGAGCGCTTCTGCTATTACCCAGATCCTCTGGTCATCAACAACAGTAAGTCTCTTGAAAAGGTCTTCTCTTGAAAGTCCGCTGAAATCATAGCTCGAGATGCAGTCAACATGCTGCTCGAGTGAACGGATGGCCGTCATCATCGCACCCTCAAAATTGGTGCATATGCTCATTACCTCGCCCGTTGCCTTCATCTGAGTAGTCAGCGTGCGTTTTGCCGTGATGAACTTATCGAATGGAAGCCTCGGGAACTTTACGACACAGTAGTCGAGAGCAGGCTCGAAAGAAGCATATGTTTTGCCCGTTATGGCGTTTTTGATCTCATCAAGAGTGTAGCCGAGCGCTATCTTAGCAGCGACTTTGGCTATGGGATAACCTGTAGCTTTTGATGCGAGCGCCGATGAACGCGACACCCTGGGGTTGACCTCTATGACACAGTATTCAAAACTCGTTGG
>JAQWCI010000096.1 GCA_028706005.1 Lachnospiraceae bacterium | reverse complement strand
TTGTGCCCGGCACGTTCACGCCCTTGTGGTTTGACAGAGGTCCGCCATTCTTCTCTGTACAAATGATGTCATTGCCTCTGATCTCATCCACCGTCATCTCAATTAGACCGTCATCGATAAGGACAGTGCTGCCCTTTGTCAGATCCTCAGGCAGTTCCTTATATGTTATTGATACTTTTGAAGCATCTCCCAGGATCTCGTCAGTCGTCAGTGTGAACTTCTGACCTTCCTTGAGTTCTACCTTGCCATCCTTAAAGTCCCTCAGCCTTATCTCCGGTCCTTTTGTGTCAAGGAGAGTCGCGATTGGCAGATTCAGCTGTCTCCTTATACTAATGAGGCGCTCAAATTTTGCCTTTTGCTCCTCATGCGTTCCATGCGAAAAGTTGAATCTCGCGACATTCATTCCGGCCTTTATAAGAGCCCTGAGCATTTCTTCACTTTCACTTGCAGGTCCTATCGTGCATACTATTTTTGTTTTGCGCATAATTTTGTTATCTCCTCCGCATTGGAGCGCTTTATGCGACAGCTCCTGTCGCACCCGTCGCTTTATTCCCAATTGCATTTCAGCCTGAACTGACCATTTGTGTATATCCGCCCGCGGGCTTATCCCCGCGAACTGTATCATGATTATACACCACGATTGTTTATGTTCACAGAAATTGTTAAAAGGGAGCGGATCTGCATTGCTAACCTGTCAAGATTTCCATGACATGCCCCCTTAACTGTTTCTTTACCCGCGAATTTGACGGTCTGCACTGTTTCGCGGGTAAACGTGCTGAAGGGCAACTTGCCGAACTCGTTTCTTTACCCGCGAATTCGTTGGTCTGCCTTGTTTCGCGGGTAAACGTGCTGAAGGGCAACTTGCCGAACTCGTTTCTTTACCCGCGAATTCGACGGTCTGCCTTGTTTCGCGGGTAAGCGTGTTGAAGGACAACTTGCCGAACTCGTTTCTTTACCCGCGAATTCGACGGCCTGCTTTGTTTCGCGGGTAAACGTGTTGAAGGACGACTTGCCGAACTCGTTTCTTTACCCGCGAATTCGTTGGTCTGCTTTGTTTCGCGGGTAAACGTGTTGAAGGACGACTTGCCGAACTCGTTTCTTTACCCGCGAATTCGTTGGTCTGCTTTGTTTCGCGGGTAAACGTGTTTGTCACGCATTTGTCAGGCTTGAATCCAACGCCTCTCCGCGTTATAGTTGAATGCGGAACAAAATAACAGACACCCGGCGCAAATAAGGATGCAGGCACCAACTATGCACGCTTCCTTCGCAAACAGCGCTCAGGCATGAAAGAGGTATTTATGAAAAACATACAAAACGTCACAGAAGATATATTGGCGATCGGCAGCAATGACCGCAGACTCTCAAGATTTGAAAATTTCATTCCGATTCCAAACGGAGTTTCCTACAACAGTTACGTCATCCTGGATGATAAAACTGCGGCTCTGGACACTGCTGACTGTGCAGTGAGCGGCCAGTTCACCGAAAATCTCCTCGCCGCGCTTGGCGGACGCGCCCTCGATTACCTTGTCGTGCAGCATATGGAGCCCGACCATACCGCGAACATCATGGATATTCTCGAGCGCTTCCCTGATGTCACTATAATATCCAGCAAGCAGGCTTTCATCATGCTCGGTCAGTTTTTCCCGCAGGCCTCGGGGGCAAAACATATTGAGGTCAAAGAGGGTGACACCCTGAGCCTTGGCAAACACGCACTTCACTTTGTATGTGCGCCTATGGTCCACTGGCCTGAGGTCATCTTCACATATGATGATTACTCAAAGATCCTGTTCTCCGCTGATGCATTCGGCACCTTCGGAACAGTTGATGGTTCGATCTTTGCGGATGATCATGATTTTGAAGAAGAATATCTCGATGAAGCCAGACGCTATTATTCAAATATAGTCGGCAAATACGGAATGCAGGTACAATGCGTTCTAAAGAAAGCGGCAACGCTTGACATACAGACGATATGCCCTCTGCACGGTCCTGTTTTCCGCAAGGATCTATCATATATTCTTGATAAATACATGAAGTGGTCTTCATATACACCGGAGTCTGACGATATACTCCTGGTTTACAGCACACTTTACGGTCACACCGCGAGTGCAGCTGAGGCTGTGGCTTTCCAGCTCAGAGCCAAGACCGGACGCAGGGTATTTGTATATGACGCTTCCGAGACCGACACTTCATATCTTATCTCTGAAGTGTGGCGCTGCGCCAAGGTCATCCTCTTCTGCCCGACCTACAACAACGGCATCTATCCCACAATGCTGACATTTATTGATGACATGGCGGCACTCTGCGTGCAGAACCGCACATTTGCACTGGCTGAGAACGGCACCTGGGCCCCAGTCACTGTAAAGCTTATGAAAGAAAGAATATCAGCTCTGAAGAATGTTAAGATCGTTGATACGACACTCACGATCCGCTCAGCCATGTCTGACAAAGACGCTGACAATCTTGACGCTTTTACCAGCGCTGTTGCAGAAGCCTGAGGCGTTGATGATGTAAATTGTTTCCAGATTACTTATTCCATGTACATCACATGTACATCATAAGATGTGACACAGGTAACATTACATAATGATCTTGAGATTGAAGAAACCGGGGTGAAATTATTCATCCCGGTTTCCTTGTTGTCTGTCTATATTTTCTATCTTCACTGTAAATTCATTTTCCAAAACCCATTGTTGGACATCCATTATCAAAAAATCTAATTCGTGTAACAAGCATAATTCTCAATCCACAGAGTACTTCACGCCCCATAACTTTCTGCATCCATCCATGAGACTAAGTGTGTCGATTGCCTGTTTCATCGGATGCACCGGGCTTTCTGTGAGATGTTCCCTGATACATCTTTCAACCTCCATTGCTTCGTATTCGTAGCCGTTTGAGAGAAACGGGAGTTTCACCTCTTCTTCCTCAAAATCATCATCAGTCAGCAGCGGCCGCTCATTCTTCGTGCCATCGGAATTTACAGCGTACACCCTGTCCGCGGCATCGATGATGCCACGTTTGGGTCTTCTCAGGATAAATGATTCCGGTGCCCAATGGCAGGGAAAATACATCTCTCCGTACTCGAAAGAGATCCTGCCTTCGTTCCCTGTGTCACACGTTGCAGATGATGACAGATGGCAGAGCGTATCCTGGTTCTCTCCAATGCGATTCAGTTTATGATACAGGAATTCAATATCATTTGTTTCATCGACTCCCGTCGTTCCGACAGATGCGTAGGCTCTTATCTCATCAGGAAACCTTTCCATGAAATTCAGAGCAAAATTTATCGGATATATCCCGACATCCATCAGTGCTCCTCCGCCTCTTGCAGGATCAAAAAGCCTCTTTGTCCCGTCTACAGCAGCATTGTGGAAACCGAAGGTCGCGTGTATATATTGTATTCCGCCGAGCTCACCGCTCTGCGCGATCTCTTTGGCCTTTTTTATCGCCGGCAGGAATCTGCTCCACATTGCTTCCATGATGAACAGATTTTTCGCTGATGCCAGCCCGGCTATATCTGCGGCCTCTGATGCATTCATCGCAAACGGCTTCTCGCACAGCACATGTTTGCCGTTCTCAAGAGCCAGTCTGCACAGCGGCGCATGTGAATCATTCGGAGTTCCGATATATATGACCTCAATTTCAGGATCGCGGACAAGTTCTTCCGCAGAATCATATACCCTGATGTCCTGCGTTTCAAAATTGTTGTCCTTGATGTATGCTGCAAAGGTCTCAGCGGTGGAACGGTGTCCCGCTGCCACTCCGTAAACTCTGGCATCATCGACAGCCGAAAGACCTTTGGCAAATTTGCGAACAATAACACCCGCACCGATTATTCCCCAATTCATAATTACCTCCATGCCTGAGCGTAGTTTGCGTTTACGTTTGCGTTTGGTTTGCGCGTTTCAGTGTCCTCAGATAATCCTTCATTTCATCACTTATGCGGCGGCTCTCGATTGCTTTCTGTATAGTCTTATTGTGCGTCCATGTATCGAGACGTTCATTCTCAAGCCACGGAAGTGCCGACTTCTCCTGTTTTGCCAGAGCTGTCGCGAAGAACCACGCCACTGCCATGCGCAGATAATAATCGTCAGAGCCCATGAGCGGCGCTCTGTCTGCATCTATGTGCATGTCGCGATAAAACTTGTTCATCTCAAAAACTATCTGATCCGGGATCTCGTCGGAATAAGCATCTCCGAGATAGTCATTCATCATTACTATGATTGCAAATCGTTTGGTGTAAACATTCGCATCATTCATCCAGTCCTGAAGCCTGCCGCTCTCATAAAGATCCGGCAGATGTTTTCTGAAGACCGGCGGCGTTATACAGTCGCTCTCTTCCCAGCAGCGGATAAAAGGAAGGTATCTGTCGAGTTCCATGATCGCCGTGTCATAATCCTTCATCAGCGAAATGAGAAAACCGTGGAGCAGGCTTTCCTCAAAATACTTGTGCGGAAGCTCTGCGAAAATCTTCGGCACCCAGGCGGGGTGCGTTTTCATAATATTCTTCGCGACCTCCCTGATATCCGGGACGCGGACACCGATGATGGTATCGCGGTTTATGTTCGGTATGAGGCGCGCCTCAAAATCGCCGTATGCCTCGTCCTGTTTTGCGAACAGGAGCTTTTCGACCTGCTTCATATCGTTCCTGTCTCCTCACTGGATTTCTGATAAAACAAAATCCCCGGGAGTGCATCAATTTGTGCCGTCACAGAATTGCTCCGGCATAACTCACAACATGCGCCTCCCCTGGATCATTATTTCCAATCAGATTCCCGTGTCTTACTCTCCGAGTCTTGCCTTCAGAGCCTCGGTCTGATCTTCAAAACCCGGCTTGCCAAGCAGTGCGAACATATTGTGTTTGTAGCTCTCGACTCCGGGCTGGTTGAACGGATTTACGCCGAGCATGTATCCTGAAACGCCGCATGCGAATTCGAAGAAATAGAACAGCTGTCCGAGATACTCTTCTGTCTGCTCCGGGATCTTTATCATCAGGTTCGGAACATTGCCGTCTGTATGTGCAAGAATTGTCCCGTTCATTGCTGCCTTATTTGCGAAATCAACAGTTTTGCCTGAAAGGAAGTTAAGTCCGTCGAGGTTCTCTTTATCTGTTCCAATGACTACTGTCTCTCTTGATTTCTCGACATTGAGGACTGTCTCGAACATAATGCGGGCACCGTCCTGAATGAACTGACCCATAGAGTGAAGATCTGTTGTGAGATCAACTGATGCCGGGAAAAGCCCCCTCTGATCCTTGCCCTCTGACTCGCCGTAAAGCTGTTTCCACCACTCTGAAACATAGTGAAGAGACGGCTCATAGTTTGCGAGGATCTCTACGCTCTTGCCCTTGCGCAGGAAAATATTTCTGAGTGCCGCATATCTTAACGCGTCATTATCTTCAAAACTATTGTTGAGCGCATATTCTCTGCCCTGTGCCGCGCCCTTCATGAGTGCGTCAATGTCAGCTCCTGACACTGCGATAGGAAGAAGACCTACTGCTGTGAGAACTGAGAAGCGGCCGCCCACGTTATCGGGAACCACGAATGTCTCATAGTCCTCTGTGTCTGAAAGTGTTTTGAGGGCTCCGCGTGATTTATCAGTTGTTGCATAAATCCTCTTTGCCGCACCTTCTCTGCCGTACTTTTTCTCAGCCAATTCCCTGAAGATCCTGAATGCGACTGATGTCTCTGTTGTCGTGCCTGATTTTGAAATGACGTTAACAGAGAAATCTCTGTCGCCGATCACATCAACAAGATTTGAAAGGTATGTGCTGCTGATGGAATTGCCTGCGAAATAGATTTCAGGTGTTTTGCGGATCTCTTTAGAAACTGTATTGTAAAAATTGTGACGAAGGAAGTTGATTGCAGCTCTCGCTCCGAGATATGAACCACCGATTCCGAGAACTACGAGGACATCAGAATCAGATTTGATCTTGTCTGCTGCCTTCCTGATCCTTGCGAACTCTTCCTTATCGTAATCCACAGGAAGATCGATCCAGCCCAGGAAATCATTGCCTGCGCCCTTACGCGACATGAGAAGCTCCTTCGCGTTTACTACCTGGCTCTCAATGTTTGCGATCTCATCTTCTTTTACAAAAGAAGAAGCTTTTGAGTAATCAAATGATATCTTTGCCATGAATAAATCCTCCGTATATTTTAAATGTTTTGTCCGCAAACAAGTTTATCAGCATGTTTTGCAAAATACAACTGCTCTTGATAATCGTTGGCTTTTCTACTAATATATTCGTACAGTTCACAATTATTCATTTATCAATCAGAAAAAGGAAATCAAAACACATGACATATAAGACACACGGCACATGCTCATCAAAGATCGATCTCAATATTGACAGTGACCATATAATAAAATCCGTAAAGTTCACAGGGGGCTGCAATGGCAACCTTCAGGGTATCAGCAGGCTTGTCATCGGCAAGAAGGCTGAAGATGTCATCTCGGATCTTGAAGGCATACGTTGCGGATTCAAGGCGACTTCCTGTCCTGATCAGCTGACAAAAGCTCTGAGACAGGCAATTGATGAGCAGGCGTAAGGCTTCGGCAACTACGTTCTGACGCGAGGACATAATGGCAGATTTGAAAATAGTTCTTACCGGTGGCGGAACCGCCGGACACGTGACACCTAATATTGCGCTTCTTCCTGAGCTCAGAAAACGCGGTTATGATATCCAGTACATTGGATCTCTTAATGGCATTGAGAAAAAGCTGATGGAAGATTGTTCCGTTCCATATCTTGGAATAGAGACAGGAAAGCTCCGTCGTTATTTTGATCCAAAGAATTTCTCTGATCCGTTCAGGGTCATCAGAGGTTTTAACGAAGCGCGCAGGTTCCTTGAAAAGAACAGACCTGATGTATTATTTTCAAAGGGCGGTTTCGTGAGCGTGCCTGTTGTGAGAGCCGCGGCATCTCTCCATATTCCCTGCATAATACATGAATCTGATATGACGCCCGGGCTGGCCAACAAGCTTTGCATCCCGGTCGCTAAGAAAGTATGCTGCAATTTTCCGGAAACTATGAAGACGCTGCCACCTGAAAAGGCTGTCCTCACAGGTACTCCTATCCGCAGTGAGCTGCTTGACGGCAGCAAAGAAAAAGGCTTTGAAATATGTGGTTTCAAAACTGACAAACCAGTGCTCATGATCATCGGCGGAAGTCAGGGCGCCACAAGCGTCAACAACACCGTCCGCGATAATCTCACGGCGCTTCTTAAAGATTTCCAGATCGTACACATATGTGGCGTGAACAAAATGGATAATCTCAGGCTGACTATTCCCGGATATAAGCAATTCGATTTTGTCAAAGAAGAACTTGCCGACCTGTATGCTATGGCCGACGTCGTCATATCAAGAGCAGGTGCCAACGCAATATGCGAACTGCTCGCGCTCAGGAAGCCCGCAATACTTGTGCCGCTCCCGTCATCAAGCAGCCGCGGTGATCAGATCCTTAACGCCGCATCATTTGAAAAGCAGGGCTACAGCGTCGTCGTGGCAGATGATGAATTACCTGACAAGATCCTTGACGCAGTGCATGAACTCTACGAAAACAGACAGAAATATATCACGACCATGGAGAGCAGTTCGCAGACAAATGCGACTCCTGTCATCATGGATCTCATTGATAAATATGCAAAACAAAAGTAATATGGAATATATTCCACATTGAAAATACATGTCGTTAAAACGGGAGAGCCGCGGACTGCGCAGCTCTCCTTCTTTTATGTGGCCGTGAACCGACCGCCTTAATTTGTTTTGACTGATCTCTGAACTCAGATCCTGTCAGCTGATCCGAGAACGTCTTTGATCTTGTGTGCAACGATGTCATGGACATTCGTGCGGCCGTCAGCGATGTACTGACGAGGATCAAAGTGATCCGGATGATCTACAAAGTGCTTGCGGATACCTGCAGTCATGCCGAGGCGAAGATCAGAGTCGATATTGATCTTGCAGACAGCACCCTTTGCAGCTTCACGAAGCTGATCTTCAGGAACACCGATAGCGTCCTTGAGAGCGCCGCCGTTAGCATTGATGATTCTGACGTACTCCTGAGGAACTGATGAAGAACCGTGGAGAACGATGGGGAATCCGGGAAGTCTTCTTGAAACTTCTGCAAGAATGTCGAGACGAAGCTTCGGATCTGTGCCGGGTTTGAACTTGTACGCGCCGTGGCTTGTTCCGATTGCGATAGCAAGTGAATCAACACCTGTTCTCTTAACGAACTCTTCAACCTGATCAGGATCTGTATACATAGCCTTGTCAGCTTCTACAGATACTGCATCTTCGATGCCTGCGAGTGTTCCGAGCTCAGCTTCTACAACTACGCCGTGCTCATGAGCATACTCAGCGACCTTCTTGGATTCAGCTACGTTTTCTTCAAACGAATGGCCTGAATAGTCGATCATGACTGATGTGAAGCCTGTATCTACGCAATCCTTGCAGGTTGCGAAATCCGGGCCGTGATCAAGATGAAGAACGATCGGAACTTCGGGATGAATCTCTGCTGCTGCTTCAACAAGTTTTACAAGATATACGCTGTTAGCGTACTTTCTTGCGCCCTGAGAAGCCTGAAGAATAACGGGGCTCTTCAGTTCTGCTGCTGCATCCGTGATTCCCTGTACGATTTCCATGTTGTTGATGTTGAAAGCGCCGATAGCATAACCGCCATCATATGCTTTTTTGAATAGTTCAGTACTTGTAACAATAGGCATTGTCTTATACCACCTTTCATTTTGGAGATATTTTGTTGTTAATGCTCCGTCCATAAATTATATACAAAAGAGACTGTGTGTGCAAGCGTCGATACAGCGGTTTGTCTGTGATATACTAGTGCTACAGTTTATTTGCATAATATATAACTCATT
>JAQWCI010000095.1 GCA_028706005.1 Lachnospiraceae bacterium | reverse complement strand
CCAATAGACCGTTCAAACATCTCCACAAAGTTAAATACCGGCTCCATTTTGATCCCTCCATTTTTACTTTTTCCTTTGATCAGAATTATAGTCTTTTTCCCTTTTTCACGGTTTTAGATAAAGAACCTTTCCATATTAGAATTTGTGCACTCACTCTATAAGTGATATACTTAAACAAATTTCTTGAAAACTAAATTATGCCCTTAATTTAATCTGAATTTACACCTTGACGGTGTAAAATAAGTTACTTTAATATCCAATTACCCCTAAAATTAAGTGAATCGAGGATTGAAAATCATTGTGGATGATATTTTCAAAAACATCAAATAAGGCGTATCCAGGAGTGCATGGAGATTCCAATAGAATGATTTTTGTATGAGAATCTGTTATTGAAAAGGCTATTTATAGACAAGAAAGTATCTCGGTTATGCGTTTATCCAGTACGCAAAACATATTAGAGTGCTTCCACCGTGAACATTCTGGCAACAAGGAATACGGGTTAACAGGTCACATACACAATTATTCAAGGAGATGATATGCGATTACTTGTTGTATACGATATTGCCATATCAGAATCGGGCACAAAACGTCTGGCAAAAACGGCAAAAATTTGCGAAAAGTATTGTACCAGAGTTCAGGATTCTGTATTTGAAGGTATTCTGGATGGATCAGAATTGACGAAATTAATGAATGATCTCAAAATGAATATTGATGAAAAATGTGATTCTGTAAGGATATATCGATTGACGGATAATTCTGAAACGAATAATCCGATAACAATCGGACAAAAGGCAAAAACAGAGACGCTTTCAAACGATGCATTTATCTTATGAGGCATGTTGTTATGGAGTATTATGCTCGCAAAGATAAAAACGGGAATCTGGAGACACTTGAACATCACTCGAAACTTGTCGCACAAAAGACTGCTGAATATGCAGCTCTTTTTGGGTGCAGCAAAACCGGAGAACTGTGTGGCGATCTGCATGACTGTGGAAAACATACCCAAAAGTTTCAGGAGGTTCTACTCAGTACAAAAACCAAGGTAGATCATGCAATTGTAGCCGGAATTTTAATATACAATAATTTTTCTACGATACCATCCTCCACGAAAGAAGTTATTGCAGGAGTATGTGCAGCCCATCATTCAGGACTTCGCTGCAAATTTTATGACTATGAAATACCGACCGATTACAACGCACCAGAGTTGATGATGGTCAGCAACGATTATGGGGATGCAAAGGAAAATGCGTTGTCTTCCCAAAAAGAATACGAAAATATTGTCGAATATGAAAAGCCAGTTATAGAAGCACAAAAATACTGTGGAAATAAAAAGATGTATGAGTTAGGTAGTGTTCCTGGCTCCCGGATGCTTTTTGCCCGAATGCTCCTTTCCTGCCTTGTAGATGCGGATTATTCGTCCGCAGCATCTGTAGATGATCCGGAGTATTTTGCAAAATCGGAATTGCTTCCGTTGTCTGGCTTGACCATAGAAAAGATGTTGAAGCAGCTTGAGTTGTATAGAAATGGGATTGTTCAGAGTACAGATCAGACGACTCGAATGAATGTGTTGCGAGGAATCGTTTACAGAGATGCTGCTGATGCAGGTAAAAATCCGGGATGTGGTTTTTACACCATGACCGCACCAACCGGTACGGCAAAAACGCTGGCAATTATGAAATTTGCACTTGAAAAGGCAATGGTGGAGCATCATAAACGGATTTTTATCGTGCTTCCGTTTCTGTCAATCATCACTCAGAATGCAGATGAGTACAAGAGAATATTCGGGCAGGATAATGTGTTGGAAGACGACAGTCAGACGGAATATACGGACAGGACAAGAGAATATTCTGATCGGTGGTCTTCACCGGTCATTGTCACAACAACAGTAAAATTCTTCTCTACGTTGTTTGCATCAAAAAGTACGAAACTCCGGCGCCTCCATCAAGTTGCAGACTCTGTTGTTGTATTTGATGAGTGCCAATCACTTCCGGCATCTGTACTAAACTGTACCATATATGCTCTTCAGCAGCTCGTGGAGAAATATCATACGGATGTCTTGTTCTCGACGGCAACTCTTCCTTCCTATGAACATCGGGAGGGGATTAAGTGGCATGCCGAAGAAGTCATCAAAGATGTGAAAAATCTGTATGCAGAGTACCATATAGCCAAGAACACAGATGTAGAATTTAGTCCGAAAGATAATGAGTACGATGCAGAATCTCTGGCAGAGCTGTTTTCGGATAAAAATCAGGCGGTATTTATTTTCAATACTACGAAAAAGGCAAGGGAGATGTATGTAAAACTGATTGGCAGATATGGAGAGGAAAGCTGCCGCCTTCTGACATCGGCTCTCTGCGCAGACCACAAGCGGGATATTATATCATGGATTAAGCGGAGCTTGAAAGAAGGTAAGCCGTGTATGCTGGCCAGTACGCAGAGCATTGAAGCAGGCGTGGATGTCAGTTTCCCTTGCGGTGCCAGAGAGTATGCGCCTTTTTCCTCTGTCGCACAGTCAGCAGGGAGAATCAACAGGAACGGGGAAGAAGATGGGTATATGCTTGTCTTCAGGCACAAGGAACATAGCATGTACGATTTCCCGGGATCTGATTACATGACGGCGAGCGACATGACGACAATAATGGCAGAAAAGAAACGAAAAAAAGGAAGTTCTTTGTCTACGGATTCTCTTGAAGATATGGAGTATTATTACAAAAGGCTGTTCCTTTCGGAAAACGCGAAAGAAGATAAGCCGGAACTTACCAAAGCGATTCAAGAAGAAAACTATTTTGAGACTGAGAAAAAGTATTCAATTATTGAAGATAAAGGACAGATAAACATTATCGTGCCATACAGCAATAATAAGAATAGTATGACGGTATATGACGAGATTGTATCAGAACTGCGTGAGTCGGACTATAAAATCACAAAGGGTCAGATGAAAAGAGCATCTGGAATCACAGTTTCGGTTTATCCTAACAAAAAAGATAAAGTAAATGCATGCTGCCAGCAATTATTCATGATGACAAAAGAAGGGCAGGAAGCTACAAACTGGTATCTGCTGGAGGATGAACAGTATTATTCTGAGCATGGGCTGGATTTAGAAACGGTTGGTTTTGGATCAATATACTAAAGGAGGGATATCAATGTCAGGATATAGGACAGATCGCTCTGAAGTAGCGGTTGATGTATGGGGCAAAATTGCAATGTCCACCCCGCCGGAAAGTAAAATTGAACGGGTGAGCTATAGCGTGCTTACACCGTCTGCATGTAGAGGAATCCTCTGTAGTATCTATCTTAAACCGATAGAGTTTTATTACGAAATCAAGAGAATCGAGGTAATGAAACCGATCAAGACGATCGAAATCAAGACAAATGAATCAAAGACAAAAATTGAATCGGGAAATCCCCGGCCGGTTTATCTTACAATGGGGAAGATGGAGAACCCTTCATGCGGACGAACTGGTCAGGGAACCCAGCGAGGCAATGTCTATCTCAGAGATGTGTACTATCGTATTACAGCTGATATTGTAAGAAGATCAGATGCTCCGGCAAGGATCACGATTGAAGGTCTCTATGATCAGTTTACCAACAGGGTTAAAAAGGGAAAATGCTTCAGACAACCTTTTTTGGGTACGCATGAATGCATGGCATTCTTCAAGATGCCAGATCCTAATATGACGCCGATCAGGGAGAGTAGAGATCTTGGATATATGCTCTATGATGTCTTTGATATCACAAGTAATGAGAAGTTGGACACTTCCGGAGATGGAAACGCGGATAAGGTGAAAAGCCCTTCATTCTATCACGCAGTTATGCGAAACGGAACCATCGAGGTGCCTGAGTGGAATAGCTCTGACATAAGGAGGCTGGTCTGATGCTGCAGGATGTGTACAGCTATGGAATTGAACATAACATCGTAAAGAAGCCAAATACAGAGATGAAGCAGATTGCCGGATATATCTGTATTGACGAAAATGGAGAATTTGAGTGGATTGAAAATGGAGGCTCTGAAAAAATCCCCTGTCCGGATATCGGGACAGAAAAACAAGGCCTCGGTGCGAACGCCATTGTTGAAAGAGTTGAAAGAATTGTACCTCCGAAAGACAAAGCAAATGCTTCTAAAAATCATAAGGCCTGGCTGTCAATTATGAAGGAATGCTGCGAAGCTATTCCGGAATTTAAACCACTGGAAATTTACTTGGAATCTCTGGAGAAGGATGAGAATGTCCGTAATAAGCTAGTCAGTGAGTTGGAGAAATATAATCTTCTGAAGGTTGATAAAGATGGTAATCCTGTTCTTTCTGGAACAAATCTTCTTACATTCAAAATTGAAGGAAAGTCGGTTGTCAAGTCCGGGTACTGGGAAAATTGGCTGGCCTGCCATATTAAGGCTTATGCCGACAAACAGGGAAAATCAGGCACTGGACGGAAGATGATTTCTTCAATTACCGGAAAACCTGTAATTGTTTCCGAAGAACATAAGCCTAAAGTCAGAGGAGGTGTTCTTGGAAAAGGCGCGACTCTTACGGTTTCTTACGATAAACTTTTTCAGGGAAGATCATCATTTGACTCGTACGGAATGGAGAGGGGCCAAAACTCGGCGATAGGTGATCAGGAGTCCGTAGTCATCGCTGATACATTGAATTGTCTCGGAAGCTCAAAACAAAATAGCTCAAACAATTTTGGCATTTTCTATTGGTACTCAGATGATGAAGTGCGGGATCTGATAGGGCAAACGGTATATTCGCCCAGTGGCAATTCGGAAGACATGAAAGTTTCAGATATGCTGGCTAAGACTCCGGACCTTTCATCCCTGTATGAGGCCGCTTTGAAAGGCCTCCTGCCGGAAAAATATCCGGCTGATACCTACTTCAAGATATTTAAGGTTACTAATTCACAGGAACGATACAGCACACGAGAAGATTTCTACGGAACATATGGGGAGCTCAGAGAAGGGATTTTTAAATGGTACAAGGATACAGCGTTAAATGTTTGGGAAAAACAAGATAAAGAACCATGGAAATGCAATAAAAAAGCAATCAGGAATATTTACAGCCTTCTGTTTAGTCTGCTTGACAGGGAACATACTACTGACGGTCCATTGAAAGAAAGTAAAGCTGAATATGGGGAAGATATGCTACATCTGCTTTACTCAATGTATTCTGTAAAGGAGATCCCGGAGATATTTTTTCGGAGAGCGGTAAAAAAGGGGTACACCAGTATTCTTTTGGGCAAAAAATTTGAGCCCGTTTTTATACAGGTGATTAAAATTTATTTAACCAGAAAACAGGGAGGAATCGAAATCATGGAGGATGTATCAGTAACAGGAAAAGAGCCAAAAGCCTATTCTTGCGGGCGTCTGTTTGCGGTTTACGGCAGGATCCAGAAGGTGGCCGCTAACTTCGCACAGATTGGAAATGACGTATGCTCAAGATATATTGGAATGATGTTCAAACATCCGGATGAAGCTTTTGTGGAGATGGCCAAATTGTCTTTTGCGCATATGAAGAATATCGACAACAAGGGTTATTTTGATAAGAAAATCGCGGAGATTACCGCTAATATCGGAACGGAGTTTCCGCAGAAATTTATGAAGACGGAGCAGGCAGAATTCCTTCTGGGATATTACAGACAGATGAACATCTTCATCGAAGAGACAGCAGCGAAAAGAAATAAGGAAAGCCAAAAAAAATAGACCTGAGAATGCTGACCAAGCAGAAATAAGCAATGCTTAAGGAGGAATAGTGATGGAACTGAAGAACAGATATGAAATTGTTTCACTGGTGCAGGCAATAACATGCAACCCGAATGGTGATCCGGATATGGACAATCGTCCGAGAATTGATGAGGAAACCGGAAAGGCATTCATGACAGATGTCTCCATTAAGAGTCGTATTCGCGGATATGTTGATGGGACAAAGCACAGCGAAAAAGATGTGAATGGAAACGGGCTTGATATCCTCATCCGGCACGGGGAAAGCCTGAACCGTGACATTGCAGAGGCTGTTTTGAATGGAATAGAAGGCGGAAAGGTAGATACCCAAAAGTTCAAAAACACGACGCAAGGGGTAAACAAGGCAAGAAACTTCATACTTGAAAAATACTGGGATGCACGCGTATTTGGAGCTGTTCTTTCAACCGGCCTGAATGCCGGTCAGATTAATGGCCCTGTTCAGTTTGAATTCTCTGAATCTGTAGATCCGGTCACACCAGAGATTGTGGGGATTACAAGAAAGGCTTTCGCGGTGCCGCAAGGCGAGCGTGAGACCGTATTTGGCACCCTTCAGGAATATGATAAGTGGGCATCAAACCTTCCGGATGATAAGAAGAGGGGCATGGGTAACAAGAAGATTATTCCCTATGCGTTATTTCAGGTAAATGCGTCCGTCAGTGCAGGACTGGCTAAAAATACAGGCATGACAGAAGAAGATTTACTTCTTCTGGTCCAAGCATGGGCACGGATGTATGATTATAATATCTCTGCCTCCAAGATGGGCATGGCGGTGCTTCTTCCAATTTTTGTATTCAAGCATGTAGGCACACAGAAAATCCGCGCGGATCAGGATGAAAAAGCAAGGGCGCAGGCTGAGAAACAGAATGCTTCAGAAGCACTCCTCGGATGCGCGCCGGCATATCAGATTTTTGAACTGATCAGCGTAAAGAGAAAAGAAGGCGTAGAAGTGGCCAGGAGCTATCATGACTATGATGTGATTTTCCATAAATCAAAGCTTCCAGATGGTGTTACTGTAGGAGTTGCTGATTATTCCGGAAAAATTGATTGGGACATTGACTGGGATAGCTGGAGTGAAAAATTCGATTGGCTTAAGATTGATTGATGGATAATGACAGGATACTCCTCTCATGGATAACGCAATACGTGTACTGCCCTCACCGCCTGTATCTTGAGGCGGTAGAGCAGTACTCTGCGGATAACATCTATACTGCGGAAGGAACTGTTCAGCACCAGAGGGTTCACGAACCTAAAATTGAGAAGAGAGGCGATGATATACGCATAACGGGTCTTTCTGTGTACTCGGATGCGTTAAACCTCTTTGGCATATGTGATGAGGTTAAGTGTACTGTATCTCGCTATGGATGTTATGTACCGCTACTCGATGAGAAGTGCAAAATCACTCCTACAGAATTCAAACATGGAAAATCTGGATACGAACATAAAGAATATAATCTTCAATTAACGGCGCAGGCTATGTGTCTTGAGGAGATGTTTAATTGCAAGATAGAAAAAGGAGAGATCTATTACATAGGCTCAAAGATCAGAACGGAAGTCCAGTTTACGGATGCAGCAAAGAAGAAGGTCAAGAATATATTAATTCAAATTAATCAAATTATAGATGGACATGCTATACCGCAAGCGGAATACAAGAAGCGGTGTCCAAAATGCTCCATGTATAGTATATGCAACCCGAAAACAGACATGATATTACGATATATTGAAAATTTGTGGGAACAGTATCATGAGAAGAATTAATAAAACAATATATATTACTAGCGATGACCTATATATTCACTGCAATAATGGTTCACTGACACTTATGAAAGACAAGTCTATCGTAACAAGAATTCCTGTAACGGCAATTGAACAGATTGTAATCTTCGGCAATGCAACGATATCCAGCTATGTAATCAAATTCTGCAATGAGAATCATATCTTGATGACATATGTGTCAGAATATGGGAATCTTTATGGCAATATAATCGGGACATGGTATGGGAATATTGATCTACGTGACAAACAGTACAGACTCCAGGACAGCGGCAGAGACGTTGGCCTTGTTCGGAATATTCTTCTGGGTAAGATGAATAATTCCCGTAATGTGATCATGAGATGCGCGAAAGATGCGTCCGATGAAAATGCCGATGCTTTGTATCAGGTCGCCGAGAGACTGAAGAATCACATATCTATGTTGCCTGACTTAAAAAGCATAGATGATCTTCGTATTGCGGAGGCAAATGCTGCGTCTGAATATTTTTCTGTATTTGACAATATGCTCAAGATTGAAGATGAGGTAATGTTATTTACTAAGAGAAGCCGAAAGCCCCCTGAAAATAATTGTAACGCGATTATGTCGTTACTGTACACTCTTTTTACTGGAGATTGTGCAGCTGCTCTTGCTGGAAATGGGCTGGATGTTTATAAGGGATATTTGCATGCTGTCAGAGCAGGACGAAAATCACTTGCCTGTGATCTTGTAGAGGAGTTCAGAGCTTGCATCGTAGATAAATTCGTCATAACTATGATCAACCGGAGACAGCTGTCTAGAGATGATTTCCAGAAAGATGCAACCGGAATCAGGCTTAAACATGCTTCATTGCAAAGAGTGTTGCAGGAATGGGAAAAATATAAGGCAAAAGAAATAGTTCATCCATTATACCAAAAGAAGTATGAGCAGAAAGTATTGCCATATTTGCAGGCACAATTAATGGCACAGTATATTCGGGGAGATATTCCGGAATATCCGCCATTTGCATGGAAACAGTAAGCGAACCTGAGGTGTACATGATTATATGAGGAGGTTCTCGTTATTATAGTTACTCTTTTTTGATAGTATGGCAAGTATATACAATTATACTTAACGAAATATTGGAGAGCATGTTGACATATGATAACATTGTATAATAATTATTATGCAATGTTGCTGAAGCCCCTCATGTAGGGGCTGGTATTGAAATCCCGCAGGGCAGCAGTGATGAGCTTCATCCACAAGAAGCCCCTCATGTAGGGGCTGGTATTGAAATCGCTGTGGGGGCGCTTGCCACCGCGGCGGCTTGTGAAGCCCCTCATGTAGGGGCTGGTATTGAAATCTTGAGCTAATTGTGATTGTCGGCATATCAAAAGAAGCCCCTCATGTAGGGGCTGGTATTGAAATCTGCCTGATAAAACAGATCGTATAGTTTATTATAGAAGCCCCTCATGTAGGGGCTGGTATTGAAATAATAAGTGGCACTCAATCGAGGAT
>JAQWCI010000006.1 GCA_028706005.1 Lachnospiraceae bacterium | reverse complement strand
CACTATTATTGTATTGCTGATGACCGGTGGAATCGTGCAAAGATACCTGTGCTTCCGCAGTGCATAAGTGCCTGCTGCCCCAATGAAATTTGCAAGAGTTCCAAATATGATATCGAAAATATTGCACCCTGTGATTATGTTGCTGATGAGACATCCTATGGCGAGTCCCGGCACTGCAGCCGGTGTGAAGAATGGAAGTATCGTCAGAGCTTCTGAGAACCTTACCTGAATCGCGCCGCTTGCAAGATCAAAACCTGCGGCAAACATCGTAAGAATTACATAGAGAGCGGCGATCATTGCCGCACGTGACATAAAAAGAACCTTACTGTTATTATTCATATACTACGCTCCTCATACCGGAGCCATACAGAGGTTTGTGTCTTTTACAAACCTTTAAGTCAAAAATTCGCGCTGGCGGAATTTTTGACTTTGCTCCTTAGTTTTGTTTGCGAGTGGGAAGGAGTGCATACAATAAAATATGCTAAACACTCGCTGATAATGAAACAACGACTGCTGCATGCCTTTATTTGCACGCAACAGTCGCTATTATATCACAGTTTTTTACTATCGTATTCATTGATAACAATTTCCTGTCACGATGACCCGATGTCACGATGTGACTCGATGACTCGACGACATGATGTCACGATGACCCGATGACCCGACGTCACGATGACCCGACGTCACAATGACTCGATGTCACGATGTGACTCGATGACTCGAATTGTTTTTATCTGTTGTCGTCATCATTGTCCGGAGCATTTGGATCATCGTCGTCATCTGTTCCCTGCTCATGATCAGGTCCCGGGCCAAAATCAGAACCAGGTCCCGGTCCGAAATCAGGACCAGGTCCCGGACCGAATCCGGGTCCTCCGGTATTCATGTTTTCCCTGGTGTACACGCGGTTCTGCTGGCGTGACGTCTCAACGAGAGCTGAGAGCTGCTCCTTTATCTTCATGCTGTCCTTGATGTTGATAATCTCAAAATTGCCAAGAGAATGATCAGCAGACGAAACATGTATCGTCCCTGTTCCTATGATCTTCTGCCATAGCGAGCGAGTAAGGAATACGTCCGTTATGCGGTAAAGTCTGACCTCATCCTCTCTTGAATTAATAAGTCCCCTGTCCACAAAAAATCTGTCGTTGCTGAATTCATATACAGTAAATGTCCATGGAAGTCCCAGAAAATTTCTCTTCCTGTCGTGCCAGATAATGCCGGTCTTTTCGCTCATCTCATTTCTCCTCGTTCAATTGTTTTGCACATTCCGCAAGATCCTTCTGTGCATCAGGTGTGAGTTCAGGATACTTCGGATTTATATCCTCAAGTGTCTTTACCAGCAGCTCCGAAACAAGGTATCTCGTGTACCACTTGCGATCTGCTGGAATCACATACCACGGAGCTTCTTTGGTCGCTGTCGCCTTTATCGCATCCTCATAAGCCTTCTGGTAATCGTCCCAGAGTTTCCTCTCCTTTATATCAGCAGTCGAGAACTTCCAGTTCTTTTCCGGTGTGTCGATTCTCTCAAGGAAACGCTTCTTCTGCTCATCCTTCGAAACATGCAGAAAGATCTTGACCACGCGATACCCGTTATTATACAGATACTCCTCGTAATTCTTTATATCTTTGTACCGCCGTGCGAAGAACTTATCTGTATCCATGCCTGTTATGCGATCCGGCATCTTATATGTTTTGTTCATTTCATGGACTTTGACGACGAGAACATCCTCATAATATGAGCGGTTGAAGAGACCGATCTTGCCGCGGGCGGGAATATTCTTCTCGACCCTCCAGAGGAAATCATGCGCAAGCTCCTCAGTGCCCGGCTGCTTGAAACTGACCACATCGACACCCTGAGGATTGACTCCGCTCATGACTCTCTTTATTGTGCTGTCCTTGCCGGCAGCATCCATGGCCTGAAGGATTATCACAAGTCCCTCTTTGCCGTCAGCATAGAGTTTGTCCTGAAGAGCTGAAAGCTTATCATTATTAGCTTCCGTTTTCTGCTCGATCTTCTCCTTTAACTCCTCTCTCCCATCTTTATCAAGATTACCGTCAGTATCAATTTTGTCCAGATCAAAATCACCCTTACCGTCATAACAATATCTGTCCAGCTCCGACATAATCCCTCCATGCAGACAAACCCGCGTGTCCGCAGCGCAGAACTTTTTCTCAGTCTATATCATTTCCATCCACATAATCCCTGTCGCTGTCTTCATCGTTATCCTGATTCTTACTTTTGTTCCTGTTCTTATCGTTATTATCTTTATTGTCCTTGTCAGCATTTTCATCAGTCGATTCCGTCTCGGAATTCTGTCCCTTCTTCCTGCCGGCTACGCCAAGTCTTACCTTAACTATGCGGTTTCCATCTACTTCGATCGCGCGTATCTGATTCCCGAAACGATCCTTCGCTGTCTCTCCTCTTTCCGGAATATGATCGAGGAGTCCTATAAGATACCCGCCTATAGAATCGTAATCCTCGCTTTCAAAATCAGTTCCGATCGCATCGTTTATATCATTCAGGCTGCAACTGCCCTCTACTATGTAGTCCCCGGGGCCGACCTTCCTGATCTCATTGAGCTCAGACTGATCATACTCATCTCTTATTTCACCGACTATTTCTTCGAGAATATCCTCCATGGTGATGATTCCGACCATGATTCCATATTCATCAAGCACTATGGACATTGTGACTGTTGCTTTTCTCATCTCGAGAAAAAGCTCATATGTATTCTTAAATTCATGCGTATAATACGCATCCCTCAGATAATCCTTTATGCGGAACGGTCTCGTTGTATCACAAAGGAGCAGATCCTTCATGTTGAGAATTCCTATTATGTGATCCGGATTCTCCTCATACACGGGGAGTCTCGTGAACTTCTCGCCGGAGAACAGTTTGAGGACTTCATCGCGCCCCATCTCGACATCCACACAAGCTACATCTACCCTGGGAACCATAATATCCTTGGCCTGAGAATCTGTGAGATCGAAAACATTATTTATCATTTCCTTCTCATCGTTCTTGATAACTCCGTCCTCGTGGCTGACTTCCACCATAGTCCTGAGCTCTTCTTCCGTTGTCTGGGTATTGCGCTCACTCGGATCTATATGCCTCAGGAACAACACGCCGCGCGACAAAACATTTATCAGCCAGATAAGCGGTGTCAGCAGGACCATCAGGAACTTCACGACCTTGACGCATTTCAGGGAAAACTTCTCAGACTCCAGGGTAGCAGCTGTCTTGGGCGAAACTTCACCGAAGATCAATATCACCAATGTGATTATCGCCGTTCCTATGGTAACTGCAAGATTGCCGCCAAGCCTTGCAGCAATGACTGATGTAAGCGCTGAAGCTGACAAGTTCACAACATTATTAGCTATGAGTATTGCTGAAAGCATCTTTGTCTGATGATTTTCAAGAAGATCGAGCGCAAGTTTGGCCCGCTGATTGCCATCGTCTGACAGACTTCTCAGACGAAGCCTGCTCACACTCGTGAGCGCCGTCTCAGCGGACGAGCACCACGATGACAGAAAGATAAGAATTATCAAAATAAGTAGTTCAACCAGATTACCAGGTTCCAAAATTGGATCACACTCCTCTTATAAATAGTCTGTAACGAATTTTCGTTATGTTTTGTGAAATATCAGATCGCAATTAATTGTTTTGACGTTTCCATTATACTGATATTCCTGATAAAAGTCATTTATATAATTGGCACGTTATCTGTCACCCTTCATCCTGCAGTGCGAACTGCGAATTATAGAGTTCGCTGTAGAAACCGCCTTTTGCAAGGAGCGATTCATGATTGCCCTGCTCTATTATCCTGCCGTCCTTCATCACAAGTATCAGGTCAGCGTCCCTTATAGTCGAAAGCCTGTGTGCCACGATAAAACTTGTCCTGCCCCGCATCAGTTTATCAAATGCGTTCTGAATCAGTATCTCCGTTCGTGTATCGATGGACGATGTTGCTTCATCGAGTATAAGCATCGGCGGCAGGCAGAGCATCACTCTCGTGATGCAAAGGAGCTGCTTTTGGCCCTGGCTCAGGTCATCATCTGACAGGACTGTATCCAGTCCCTCCGGGAGCCTTCTGATAAAGCCCCAGCTGTGGGCCTCTTTAGCCGCATTTATGATCTCATCATCTGTGGCATCCGGCTTCCCGAAAGCAATATTCTCTCTGACAGTACCGTTCATAAGCCATGTGTCCTGAAGGACCATTCCGTAATTTCTTCTGAGTGAATGCCTCGAGACCTCACGTATATCATGACCGTCAATGCTTATCGAACCGCTGTCCACATCATAGAAACGCATCAGAAGATTGATGACAGTAGTTTTGCCGCAGCCCGTGGGGCCGACTATGGCAACGCGCATTCCCTTCTTCGTTTCTATATTGAAATCACTTATGAGTTTTGCCGATTTATCATAACTGAACGCGACGTTGTCGGCTCTCACGGCTCCTTCCGCTGTCGGCATTTCAGCTACAGGATCCGGGCTCTCAGGCTTGGCTTCAATAAGCTCGAAAACACGTGTCGCGCATGCCAGCGCGTTCTGGAGCTCTGTTATGACGGAACTTATGTCATTGAACGGCTTCATGTACTGATTTGCGTACGTCAGCAGGACAGAAAGTCCGCCGACCGTGAGAGTTCCTCCCATAATGAGGAATGAACCTGCGAGTGCAACAAGCGCATAGACCACGCTGTTTATTGCTCTCGTCGAAGGATTCGTAAGACTGCTGTAGAACACGGCTTTCTGGCTGTATTCCTGGAGTCTTAGATTGATGCTCCTGTAGCGCTGCGAAGCCTTTTCGCCATAGCCGAATGCTTTGACCGTCTTCTCGCTGCCGACCATTTCCTCCACAAGCGCGGTCTGCTCACCTCTTGTTTCAGACTGCAGCCTGAACATTTTAAATGAATGGCCCGCTATGAGTTTTGCCACCTGGAAACTTACCGGCGTGAAAACCACGACCATCAGTGTTATCGGCACGCTCCGGAGGAACATGAAAATAAGCGTAAAAACAATAGTTATCACGCCCGAGAACAGCTGTGTGAATCCTAGCAGTAATCCATCAGAGATCTGGTCCACATCAGCAATAACACGGCTCACAATATCGCCGCTGCTGTGCGAATCAAGATATGAAAGCGGCAGTTCCTGTATTCGCCTTATCGCCGTAGATCTGATATCCTGAACGACCTTATAAGTCAGTTTATTGTTGACCATGTTCATCACGAACGTGACCGCCGAGCAAATAATTACAAGGACAAGGATCCTCGCAAGATAGTTGCCGACCATGTCAAAATCAACATTTCCTTTTGCGACAATGCCGTCGATCGCGTCGCCGAAGAGGTTTGGAATATATAACTGCAATATTACCGAGGCTCCGGCCAGGACGACGCTCATCACGAGCAACATCCTGTATCTGCCTATGTATTTCATCACTTTGAGGAAAGTCCCTGAACCTGATTTCTTCATGTCAGAGCCTCCTTTGCACGTTTCTCCGGAAACTGTGAATAATAGATTTCCCTGTATACCCCGCAGTTTTTCATGAGCTCGGAGTGTCTGCCCTGTCCCACTGATTTTCCATCATCCAAAACAATTATCGTGTCAGCGTTCATGATGCTCGCCGTGCGCTGTGACACGATGAAGACTGTCATGTCTCCCGGAAGTGAACGTATTGCTTTTCTCAGCGCCGCGTCAGTCGCGAAATCAAGAGCGCTCGTGCTGTCATCCATGATAAGTATTTCCGGATACCTGACTAGTGCCCTGGCTATAGTAAGTCTCTGTCTCTGCCCTCCCGAGAGATTTCTCCCGTTCTGTTCGAGCATGAAATCAAGACCGCCCTTCTTGCCATTCACAACGTCCAGAGCTCTGGCCGTCCTTACTGCATTCATTATCTCTTCATCTGAAGCATTCTCATTTCCCCAGCGCAGATTGTCGCGAATCGTCCCCTTGAAAAGCGTTGCTTTCTGTGGAACGATTCCAATGCTTTCAATCAGTTCCCCTTCAGCATAATCGCGGACATTCCTTCCATCCACTTCCACCGCGCCGCTCGTTGCATCGTAAAATCTTGCAATAAGATTCACAAGACTTGTTTTGCCGCTTCCCGTGCCGCCCGTTATGCCCACCGTCTCGCCGCGCTTTATGGCAAACGAAACATCATCAAGTGACGGCGCTCCGCCACCCTCGTATGTAAAACTCACATTTCTGAAGACTACGGCATCATCAGAGCCGTCGCCTGTAGAAGCATTGGCGGCTTCAGTTGTTTTGCCGGAATTGCCTGAACCTGTTGCCGCGCCTGCTGCCGTGCCTGCTGCAGGATAAGTCATTCCCGGCTTTATTTCCATTACAGTCTCAACACGTTTTGCGCACGCGACGGCTTTATTGATCGTTATGATAAGGGACGCGAGCTTTACAAGCTCCACTATCATCTGCGCCATGTAGTTATAGAGCGCGACGACATCTCCCTGCCTGATTGCACCGGATCCGACCTGTATAGCGTCAGCTTTGATGAGGACTATCGTCGCGATATTTATGAGGACATACGTCGCGGGATTCATGAGTGCGGACAGGCGTCCCACGAAAAGATCCATCTTTGTCAGGGCTTCGTTCTTTTCGTCAAAACTCTTTACTTCCTCTTCTTCCTTGCAGAATGCCCGTATCACGCGGACACCGGTCAGGTTCTCCCTTGTGACCCCGAGTACCTTATCAAGGCAGACCTGCGCTTTCCCAAAAAGGGGAATACTCGCCATCATTATTCCATAGACAACGACGCTGAGTATCGGGATCGCGACCGCAAAAACAAGTGCGCTCTTAAAATCTATGGTAAACGCCATTATCATTGAACCAAATACTATGAATGGACTGCGGAGCAGCAGACGGAGCGCCATATTGAGTCCGTTCTGCACCTGATTTATATCGCTTGTCATCCTTGTCATCAGGGTGTCGGTGCCGATTTTGTCGAGCTCTGAGTATGAGAAGCTCTGCACATGGTCGAACAGGGCCTGCCTCAGATTCGTGGCAAAACCCACACTGGCCTTGGCCGCAAAGAACTGGGCTGTGATGCTGCTCGCAAGTCCCATTGCAGCGAGCGTGATAAGAATAAAGAAACCACGTATGATACGGCTGTTATTACCGGTACCCACGCCGTTATTGAGAATATCCGCCACAACTATTGGAACAAGGAGGTCAAAAAGAGCCTCCAGCATTTTAAACAGAGGCGCAAAAACACTTTCTATTTTGTATTGTTTAAGGTATATAGCAAGTTTCCTCATAAATGAGTACCTTCAATGATCATCATTCTTATCACGTGTACGTGGAATAGATTTCCACGTGGTCATATATGCATCTCCATGCACTGCTGGAATTGCCTGTCACACATATGTAATGTTTGCCTGCTGCCGTTACCTCGTAACTGGCAGCGCAGTTGCCGGATTCATTGACATAACCGGTTTTTGCACATTCTACAGTTCCACCTGTTTCCTTGTCCTCTATCCTTCTGAGGAACCAGTTCGATATCTCTATTCCATCGGGATGCTCAGTAGTGGAAGAAGTCGTATATGTATGCGCTGAAAGTGCCTCTCTGCATATATCGTTCTCTACTGCAGCCTTGAGGATCATCGCCATATCTGTCACGGTGCAGTGATTATTCTCGTTAAACACTCCTATACAACTTGTGAATTCAGCCGTAGTTCCAAGTCCCAGCGATTTGGCCTTTTCGTTCATTTCCGCCACAAAAGCTTCCTCAGAACCGCAGCAATAATCCGCAAGACCGAGTGCTGCGTCAGCACCTGACTGGAGGACTGTGCCGTAAAGAAGATCCTTTACCGTCACCGTCTCACCTATTTCCCAGTTTACAGCGCTGCATCCGTTTGAGAATACATAATCAGTAATGTCCTGTGTTATCGTGAATTTATCATTGAGATCCGTGATATGGTCAGCAGCAGTCAGAACTGTCAGGATCTTCGTCATTGAAGCGGGATAGATCACCGTGTCGCTGTTCTTCTGTGCTACAACTTCACCTGTGTCGAGATCTACCAGCACCGCATACTCGCTCTGCATCTCCTCGTCACCTGACATCTGCTTCACGTTGGCGGCCTTTTCCACACTGTAACCGTTGAAAAAGCCCATGCTGTTCGTGGCTGCGGTTTCTGCCATCTCGCCTGTAGAAGCACTTTCAGCTCCTGATTCCGTGATTGCGCTCTGCTCTGCAGGAATACTCTCTGCCGCCGCGGCTGTTTCAATGGATGCAGCTTCGACTTCACTTGTTTTGCCATGAAAATGTGAAATAGTAAGAACAGCAACAACAAAAAAAGCAACGACCATTGCCGCAACCGTAATGGTGCGGTAAAGCTTCAGCTGTCTCTGCCTTCTGCGATAAGACTCTGATCGTCTGCCTGACGGTCTGCCCGGCCGAATATCTGATCGTCTGCCAGATCGCACATCTGATCGTCTGTTGTTCCGGTCATGGTGATAACTCTCATATTCATTATCGTCATCATCAAGCCAGTATCCGTTTTCATTTCTTTCTCTGCTACTGTTCATTCACATTTCCACACAGGCCGTGTCTCACAAACACAACGTCTGAAATCAAACGCATGACGTTCTATTCGACGTTTTTCTTAGTTTCAATGACCGGGAAATGTACACGCGAATACAGCAGACTGCAAAGGAGCGAATTTACAACCATAAGAAATACTGTCTGCGGAAGACGTGTGAGCCATGTTGCCCGGAATGGCATACCGTACATAAGAGCAAGTCCCAGGGTAGATGTTCCCTGTGATGTGATCATCATAGTTAATGCAATTACCGCAAGAAACCTCAGATATCGCCTGACTGGCGAATGTTCCTTTATCATGAACGGCTTCAGCAACGCAGGTATTGTACCCATAAGAGCCGCAGACAACGTGATAAGAGGATTTGGCGCATAGCCTGACACCACACATCCTATGAGATCACCAAGAACACCTGTCGCGCAGCCCAGTATCGATCCGAACCACATTCCGCTCAGAATAACAGGAACTGAGCTGACTGTCAGCCTGAGTGATGTTCCAACAGGAATCGATACGAGACGGGACAAGACAACGTTCATTGCGATAAGTACGCCTGCATACGCAAGCGTATAAGGGGACTGCTTTTTCATCATTTTCCTCCTGATGCACTGCTTACTGCTGCATCGGAGGACATTCCCCGACGTAGTAGCGGAAGCGATATCACACCGCGGCGCCTTACACCTTCGTCCATGGTCAACATCCCGTACACATGGCACTTAACGCGTGATATCTACTCTACAATATGTTCTCTAAAACACCTGATCTTCTTCTATTACCTGTATCTCCAGAAAATCAAAATCCACAGAATCTATAAAAGCATCCTTGGTGAATCTTGCCCTTGCGTGCTTTCTGAAATCCTCCTGAGTTCTCTCAAACCAGATAGGCCTTGACAGATCAAGCTTCTCACAGGCGGCATCAAGACAGTGGAACACTTTATGTGTCCTTGTATCCTCTGTCTTGTCCTCTATGACAATATCCCTTATAAGATGATTTTCTTTCCATTCCCTGAACCAGATTTTCATGGTAAACATTGTACCATAAAACTCAGTCATCGTACCCGTCAGGATTATTCTTCTGCCAGCGCCACGAATCCTCACACATATCACGGATATCGTACTGTGCTTTCCACCCGAGTTCTTTATCTGCCTTTGCTGCTGAGCAGTAGCATGTAGCTATATCGCCTTCGCGTCTCGGATCGATGACATAAGGGATCTTTATTCCATTTGCCGCCTCGAAATTCTTCACGATATCGAGTACGCTGTAACCGTGACCTGTGCCGAGATTGTAAATGTTCAGTCCTGATCCTGGAGCAAGTTTCTTCAGTGCACACACATGGCCTTTTGCAAGATCAACCACATGGATGTAATCACGTACACCTGTTCCATCCGGTGTGTCGTAATCATTGCCGTACACATGAAGCTCCTTGAGCTTTCCTACAGCTACCTGTGTTATATATGGCATAAGATTATTGGGGATACCGTTCGGGTTCTCACCCATAGTTCCGGACTTATGTGCTCCGATAGGATTGAAATATCTGAGCAGGATAACGTTCCATTCTTTATCCGCGTACTGAACATCCGTGAGGATCTGCTCCAGCATTGACTTTGTCCATCCGTAAGGATTTGTGCATGACCCCTTGGGACATTCCTCAGTGATAGGAACAAAGGCAGGATCTCCATAAACCGTTGCAGATGAAGAGAAGATCATATTTTTGCATCCATGCTGACGCATTACATCTACCAGTGTAAGCGTGCCTGTGATGTTATTATCATAATACTCCCAGGGCTTCTTCACTGATTCTCCGACAGCCTTAAGGCCTGCGAAATGTATGACTGCATCAGGTTTTTCTTCATCGAATACTTTGCAGAGACCTTCTCTGTCGCGTATATCAGTATTATAAAAAGCAGGTCTTTTCCCTGTGATAGCTTCTATTCTTGATATGACCTTCTCGCTCGCATTGTAGAGATTGTCGAGGATTATCGGCTCATGTCCCGCCTTCTGCAGTTCAATGACCGTATGACTTCCGATATAACCTGCGCCGCCTGTTACAAGAATTTTCATAATCTCTCCTCCGTTGTGTTATCAGTTATCAGTTCTTTGTTCACATTTCTTTTTGATTTTACATCATAACACAAATCAAAATGTTGCTATTGCGTTAAATCTATGTGCAAAAAAGAACATGAAGCACATGACCCGGCACTAAGCATTCAGGCACTTCTGTATCTCATCATCTTTGCCAAGCACCAACAGAGTCTCTTTGCCTGTAAGTTCCAGATCCGGAGATATCTGCATGTTGATCTTACTGTCACGCTTTGTGGCCAGAATGTTTATGTTGTACCGCTTGCGCAGATCAAGATCACTGATCTTCTTTCCTACCCATGTCGAAGGAATCTCTATCTCCATGACCGCATATCCATCTCCCATTGAGAAGTAATCAAACAGCAGATCGGAACTGTAACGCTCTGCTGTCCATTCAGCTACCTGCTTCTCCGGATATACAACATCATCTGCTCCATTGCGAAGCAGGAATTTAGCGTGTACATCCCTGGATGCTCTCGCCACTACCTTTTTGGCTCCAAGTTCCTTAAGAAGTGATGTGGTCTCAAGTGAACTCTGGAAATTATCGCCAATTGCCACTATGCACAGATCATAATCTCTCACTCCCAGAGAAGCGATGAAATCATGTCTCGTGCCATCTCCGACAAGCGCATTTGTAACATACGGCATTGCCGCTTCAACACGCTCCTCCTTATTATCCACCGCCATGATCTGATGACCGATCTCATGGAGTCTTCTTGCTACATGTCTTCCAAATCTGCCAAGTCCGATGATCAATATCGTTTTCATATTATCCCTTTTTCACTCCCTTTAGCCCACTGTCACATATTCCTGTGGGTAACTTGCGACTTCCGGTCTTCTCCTTACGGTCGCATATATCATTGTAAGTCCTCCGACTCTTCCGAAGAACATAAGGAATATCAACAGTATCTTTGATATTGTACCCAGTGTCGGTGTTATGCCAAGAGTAAGACCGACTGTACCTATAGCTGATGCCGTTTCGAACATACATGAAAGAAGCGGTAAACGCTCAATCCTGCTTATTATCATCGCTGCCCCCAGGAACAGCGTGATATACATAATGAAAATAGCCGAAGCTTTCCTGATGACTTCCTGCTTAAGTCTTCTGCAGTACAGATTGGAATGATCCATGTGCCTGAAGACTGCAATACAGGATGCTATGAGGACGGCTGCTGTGGTCGTTTTCATACCACCTGCCGTAGACCCGGGCGACCCGCCTATGAGCATCATCACTATAGTAAGCATTCTTCCTGTCTCACTTAGCGAAGCCTCATCAATTGTATTGAAGCCTGCTGTTCTTGGCGTTACTGCCTGGAACAGCGCCGCGAAAACACGTTTTGACCCGCTCATTCCGTTAAGTTCAAAGAAGTAAAAATACAGCGCCGGCACTGCGATCAGTGCAATCGTAAATACCAGTACTACCTTTGTCTGAAGCCGATAGTTATGAAAATGAAATTTGTTTTTCTTGATATCTTCCCATGTGAGGAACCCTATACCACCGATGATTATAAGCAGCATTATAACTATATTTATCACAGGTTGATTCACATAGGACGTCAGCGAAGAAAACTCCTGCTTTCCTCCCATTAGGTCAAATCCGGCATTACAGAATGCAGATATTGAATGGAAGAATGAATAGCCGAGGCCTCTGATAATGCCAAAATCCTGTGCAAATACAGGGAACATGAGAAGCGCGCCGGAAATTTCACAGATTGCTGTCACCCTCAGTATAAACGAGGTCAGCCTGACTATTCCTCCGACCTGCGTGGCGGCAATAGATTCCTGAAGTACGCTCCTTTGCATGAGTGATATTTTTCTTCCGGAAAACATCGTTGCAGAAACGGCTGTTGTCACTACGCCCAATCCGCCGATCTGAATCAGTATTATTATTACACTCGTCCCGAAAAACGACCAGTAAGCTCCTGTGTCATGAACTACAAGTCCTGTGACGCATGCTGAAGATGTGGCTGTGAACAGAGTATCAATGAACGGTGTCACCTGTCCCGACGTTGATGATATCGGAAGCATCAGTAAAAGTGCACCGAGCAGGATCATTCCCGCATGACCGTAAATAATTATCTGAAACGTTGAAAGCCTGATATTTTTCCATAATGGCCGCATGATTGTACTGCCTCATACAGACGTTACACGTCTGAACTTTTATTAGTATGCTGAACTGTTGTTCATATGCCCCGCAACATACTGTCCGATCATCATACAGCCGGTTGCATTAGGATGCAAGCCATCTTCCTGCATCAATAAGCCAACATTTTCCTGCGTGATGCCACATTCGTGAGTATCTATAACGCGCACCCCGTGATAAGCCGCAACTGTCCTGATTACCTGATTAAAATCCTCGACAGTAGCGCCGAATCCGTTCTTTGGTTCGTACCATGAAGTCCTGTCAGCATTATCAAATGTCGCAATTGTTTCACATGTAAGGCAAATGATCTCCGCGTCAGGATAAAGGTTGCTGATCTTTGTCAGCAGCAAGTCATAAGCATCAGAAAAAACAATTATATTATCCGGGCCTTCAGGATCATTAAGATTTATTACTGCCTGTTGGAATGTGTCCGGAACGAGTACACGGTTCTGCGCCATGTCATTGACGCCGCCTTCAACAAAAATAACGTCCGGCTTCTCACCCTCAAGATTCATTAACCTCGTAAGCCTTAAGTCGCTGGTAAAACACTTGCCCTCCGGATCATTCGGATTGCCGCAGACTGTCGAGCCGCCCACTGAAGAATCCGAAAGCAGCTTCATCCCTGTCATCCCGGACATCTGGCCCCACCAGGTCTTAAGCGGTATATCAACATCAGTATCCTTCGGATAATAATTAAGATCCGTATATGTATAACCCTCAAAAGTGGAAATACTGTCACCGCAGATGGAAAATGTTTTGCCGACATAATTGTCGTATTTCGCCTGTTCCCCGGCTGCAGTCTGCAGCGTCCCTGCCGTCAGGCCAGCAGTCAAAACACATGCTGCAAACAAAAGTATCTTATTCTTTATATAGTGTTTGTTATGCTCTGATTTTTTCATAGCATCATTGTCATCGGTCTTAATATGTTTGTCAAGTTAAGTGTTTTACGCAGGCGGCGTAAATTTACATTCGAATAAACGATGCTAAAGAGTGGCAGGAACTACCGTCATGACAACATAACAAAGGGAAGAGCCTTGTTGCTGGCTCTTCCCTCTCATTACACTGCCTTATCTGTAAATTAATTATTCCTCTGTGTCCTCTTCGTCTTTCTTTCTCTTCTTTGCAAGAATAAGGAAGAGCACAAGTGCTGCAGATGCTATTAATGTTATTCCGCCATACAGCATCATGTTACTGTCATCTCCGGTCTGCGGGCCTCTCGATGGCACTTCTTTTACCACTGGCTTAGTGTAGACGTTTCCGAACGCAAATCTGTCAGCTGCTGTTCCGTCCGACCTTGTTATTGTGGTACTGGCTGTAAATCTGTCATCACCTTCTGTTACCACTACCTTCATCGTGTAAACGTTAGTGTCGTATGTGTATCCTTCGATTCCTGTGTTTACCTCGCTGATCTTATAGGTGTAGGTCCCGGCCGCGTTGTATGCTATCTTTCCAAATGTCCCTGTTCCTGCTCCCAGGATAATCACTGACTTTGTGCCATCTGTGCTGTTAGTAGGCATTGGATACTTCGCGTTATCTGCTGTTAATGTAAATGTAAATGCTGATGCTGTATCAGGTGTATCTCCTCCTATCATTTTCTCTATAGGCGTCTCTGCTACTGCAGGGTACTTCACTGCTGGCGCGGGCTCCTGCGAAGAAGACGATGGAGTTGTTGGTGTTGTTGGTGATTCGGCAGGTTTCCTGGTATAGGTATTATTAAATGTCATCTTATCTACGCCAGCCGTACTATCAGGTTTTGTAAAGGTCCTTACGCTGTTAAGCGTATTTACTCCATCTTTTATCACCTGCGTTACTTTATATGTAACTGTATAGACTGTCGTATCATTGGTATATCCATCTGTACTCACCGGCTCTTCTTTTACTTCATAGACATATGTTCCTGCCGCATTAAATGTTATGGTCCCGAACTCTGCAGCTCCTACTGTTCCAGTTGCCGCGTCTTTACCACCTACAATACTCACCTGTTTTTTCTGATTCTCTGATCCTTCAGGCATAGGCATTGTTGCTGTTGTAAGTACATCCCCGCTTACTCTGTCTTTAGCCGTACTGCTTACAGGTGTCATGGTAAATGTAAATGTCTCATCTTTTTCAGGTGAAAGCTCTGTGACTGTTATGTCCTTCTGCACCGGCGGATCATCCGTTGTTGGTGCAAGTGAATAGCTGTTAGTAAATGACAGATTGACCTTTGTCACCTCGGCTTCATTTACTTTTCTGCTGCATACCAGTTTGGTATTATCCGTAGTATCCTGTGTGACCGTATAGGTTACTGTATATATCGTAGTATCATACTCATATCCAGCTGTCTTTTTATCATCTGCCGGGACCACTTCATTTACCTTATAAATATATGTTCCCAGAGTCTTGAATGTTATATCTCCAAAAACAAATGTTCCTGTTGCTACACTGCTGTTTACTACAGGACCGTTAACTATTACCTCTCCAGTCTTCTTCTGATCTTCAGTTTCTGCCTTTTCTGACCCATCAGGCATTGGCATCTTATCTTTTGTCATACCGCTCACTGTTGAACTTACCGGTTTCAGCTCAAATTTAAAGGTCTCTGTGTCTCCTTTTTCTATAGGAAGATCTGTTACTGTTACTGTCTTTGTTACTTCCGGATTATCTGTTACCGGGTCGCAGATATGCCATACAGCGTACAGTGTTACATTATCTGTACGATTTCCTGTCTGGAAGGAGCTACCAGGCGCATTGAACGCACCCGTATCATCAGGATTCGCGTCCTTATCTTCTGACCATCCAACAAGGTAATAGCCGTTCTTTGTAACTGTATCTCTTCCATCTTTTACCGTTACTGTATCTGTTGACGCTGTATCTGAAGGATAGTACTTTCCATCGTCCGTAGGTACTGTCCCTGTTCCTGTGTTTGCGTCATAGGTTATGTTGCTAAACACGTATGTCTTATACTCCGCGCTTACCGTATCTGCGTCTATCTTCTGATCTGTAGCTGCAAGTGTGTTGGATGCCGATATAGTTGCTGTTGTAACTCCGGTCTTTACAGGTGTTACTTTACCCGTATCGTCTATCGTTGCTATAGATGAATCCGCTGCATTCGCATATGTGATCGCGGGTGTAAGGTTGTTCGGCTTCTCACTGGCTGCAGATCCCTGACATGCGTTTGCTGCTGTTGTCGCATCCTTTATGTTGATCCACACATCACTTGCTGTTATTGTGGGCTGCTTTATAAGCCCTGCTCCTACTCCCTCAAGTGCCTGTCCAAACTTTGGAAGCTCCGGAAGTGTCACATCTTTTGTATCTCTTTTAAAGTTAGAATCTCCAACGTCCGTTACATCTGTATCACTGGAAAGCTTTGTAAGGAGTGTTGTTCCATCAGGCATCGTTATCTTTGCTACCTGATCTGCAAAAGGTATATAGCTCTTCAAAACATATGAGCCGTCATCTGCTGTAGTTGTCTCACTTATCTTGGTATTAGCAGAGATAGTATTGCCATCATAATCCTGTATATCCGTTGCAGGTGAGAAGAGTTCAAGTTTGATTCCGCCTGCCGCTTTTTCACTTTCATCCTTTATGCCATCTTCATTGATATCCCACCATACTGATCCTGATGTACCCTTGATGGTGTAGCTTCCCTGGATATACTGGGCAGGATTTACGAGACCGTCTACTTTTGAACCTGCGATGTTATAGCTGAACGTTCCTCCGATATAATCGCTGACATCATCAGTTGTATTCTTACCATCAGCTGAAAGTGGCAGTCCTACTACTACCTTTGAGTCTTTCTTCATCTCATCAAGGTATAGTTTTACATGTGTTACCGCTTTCCAGTCAGCTGCTGTCCAGGAAGCTGTTGTTCCAAGTGTTATGTTTGTATTAGCAGCATCCTCTGTCCATGTAGCTCCGCCATCTTTACTGTAGAAGTAGTTATGCGTTCCGGGCCTTGAGTCTCCTACCAGTGAGCATGAACCTGTAAGATACATGTTATAGGCATTGGAATCTGTCTGTACCGTTCCTGCGTCTGTTGTATAGGATGTCGTATCTCCAGCCTTTGGCACTTTGATGATTGCTGTGTAGTCCTTTATTCCGTCTACTGTAGGTGCCTGTACCGTATAATGAGCGTGAAGGTCATTCTTCTCATCCGGATAGAATGTAACTGCCGGGAACTTCGCTCCCTCTGCTGCCTGATAGACTGTAGTAGATCCCTTCCCTGGATAGAGGTTAGCTCCTATAAGGGATTGCAGTCCTACTGTTACCTCTACTTTTGATAAGTCGACATAGAAGAGTTTCTTTTCAGCTGTTGCGCCAAGCGCTGTTGATGCGTTGGCTGATAATTGTGCCAGATCTCCACTAAGCTCCGCGTAGCTGTAATACTTCTCCTTACTTCCGTCAAATGTTGTCTCTATACTGCTGACATCATAATATACAGTTCCAAACGGATAATGATGGATGTTATTCTCAGCGCTTGTTACCGCTGTCGCCGGGTTACTCTGAACCGCTATCACTACAGCGTCCTGCATGAATTTCAGACAATTTGTCTGTGGCGTTCCATACCAGTTTGAAAAAAAGTCTTTTGCAATCTGTCTTCTTTCCCGTTCGGTAAGTTGACTGGTTACAGCCATTTTGATCCATACTTTACCGTCAGAGTCTATTACCTTCTCGATCTTCACTTTCCCTGACGCGTTGTTATATCCAAGGAAAGAACAATCATCTACAGCAGGAGCAAACTGGCTATCAGTTATCTCCACGTAAGCTGACTCCGGGAAGGTCCAAAGCATCTCAGCATTGTATCCCCATCCGGCAGTACCAGTCATATTAATATCGGCACTGCTTTCTTTAGTCCAGGCTTTTGTCTGGAAAGTCACTTTCTGAGTTGCTGTCTGTGTCTGATAGATGCTTAGTTTAGTATCTGCGTCTGATTCTGCGGCAATGAGATTATCTGAAGTATTGTTATTGACAACATAATGACGATCCAGGATACCTATTTGATATGCGACTCTATAACTGTAATCAGCGCTTCCAAATGTCTGTCCTTTTGTAGAGGTATGCGGCCTATTATAATCTGTGCAGTCATCATTGTAATATTTCCCCTGCAACTGAACTCTTATTTCTCCACTTGCTGCATGATACCATCCGGTCGGATTATCAACTACTGTGAGTTTATCTCCTGCCCAGTTTGTACGACGCATCTCATATTCGATGTTCTTAAAGAGCAGCAGTTTGTTATCACTTGCTCCTGAAGCCGTATAAGCTTCTCCTATCTTATAATTTCCTTCATAGGATAGTTCCAAACTTGCCAGATGAGATGTACTTCTATCAATATTCAGATTTATTTCAGTCCCATCTGCTGTATTAGCGGGAACGGTGTATGTCTGCTCTGCTCCGACTGTTCCGGTCGCATTATCGGCAAGTGTGTACTTTATCGTCCAGCCGCTTAATGCCGCCGCTGCTGTGAACTTACCAGTAAGAAGGCCCATCTTGTCAGCGTCTGAATCAAGGCCAACTATGTTAAGCGTTGATACATTAAGCACTATTCTCGGATTGAGCGCTGTTGCCTTGGTATCTTTTAAATCTCCATTATAGTTGTAATACAGCTCCCAGTTATTACGATAGAATCCATCATCACACTGTATTGGTTTCCAGCCTAAATCTATTTTATCAGTCTGGTCAACATCAATAGTTGAACATGGCTTTTCTGTTACCATTACCCACATGAAATCGTCTGCCGCAACTCCGCTCTCACTTACAGGGCTGGTGACATCCTGCGCCGCCTGGGAAGCAAAGTTATCGTTTGGATTAATTACTGCGCCTTCTGAAGTATCCGTACACTCTGAAGAGTACTTCACCTGCAGCATACCGGAAGCTTCCGGAGTGACATAGATGTTAAAGGCTGAATGAACAGCAGCTGTACTTCCATTTGTATGATTTTTGTATATTTCATCCCAGTAGACCTGAACCTTAGTGACTCTTCCACCTGAAGTGTCAAAATCAACAGAAACAGCTTTACCCCCGTTTTGATCTGTCATATGTATCGTCTGATTCAAAAGAGCTTCATGACTGTTTCCATCAGCTGTCCAGTATACTACCTTATTTATTTTCTGCGACCCAGCGTTAAAGCCGTTGCTCCAACCGCTCCACTGAGATGGCTGTATCTCTTCAGGAAATTCATAAGTCTCTGTGCATGCTCCGTTATTGTTAGGAACATACCCAGTGTATTTTCCAGTAGCAGAATCATATTTAGAATAATTATCGTTACTGATAGATACATAGCGAACATCATTGTAATAGCTGTCTGCACTGACGCCGTTGTCAGAATAATATCCTCCACTTGAGAATTTACGAAGGTTATATCCATTATCTATATAAGTGTACTTAAAACAATCCACCTTATTCGTAGTAGTTGTCTGAATCTTGCCGCCTTGCCCTGCTCCTGTGACGTCAACATCTTTTGATCCACTTGTTCCATCAGGAACAGTAAATGTGAATACGGGATCTGAAGCTGTATAAAGAGTATCATCAGCAAGTTTTGTTACTCCATCTGCTATAGCCCACCTTACCTGGATTCCATAGGTGATTGCATCCGACCAGTAGTCAGCTGCGGTATTATCAGAAGATCCCTTATTGTAAGCTGTTGTGTTTGGATTTAAAATGTAGTACTTTCCTTTACCGTCATTATCATCCTGCACATCACTGACAGTATAACTATTGTTATGAAGATCAATATCATAGTAGGTGGCATCTCTTCTGGTATCAACTCCAGTGATTGTAAAGGAACCAGTCTCTGTACCGTTCTTCGGGACATAGATCTTTATCTGCTTAAGTGTCATAAGGGGTTCATCGCCATCATGGATCGTTCCCTGAGTATAGACATAATAATCCCTGTTAGAATAATTATATAATGACCAGGCGTCAGAAACATTATTCAGCTGGTCTTTTGCTACTGAAGGATCATTTGATACAAGCTGTGTATGATCACCCGCCACTGTCACATTGCTGTCATAGTTCTTCGGGCTGAGATTCCAGATATACTCAGGCTTGTTGGAGCCGCTTCCTACATTTATTAAGGTGTCATCATCACCTATACAGATCTTTGCATCGATCTTTGTTGTAAGTTTTCCATCTGTAAGCCACTTTGCGCAGTCCGCGTCACTAAGCGCGGCTCTCTTCATCAGAAGACTGTAATGCCAGCCGGAATCGCCTGTCGCTCCTATCGATTCCATATCGAGCTTTAGTGACAGTTTTACTGCTTTTGTGGAATCAGTTGTCACATTCCCACTTGCGTCATATGCTGTTACCGCCTTTATCCCATTCGTTGCCGTAGGCATACCTGCAAGAGTAAATCCGTACGTCGGAAGATCAACTACCAGTATCTGATCTCCGTATGTAGTCTCAGTTCCGGCTTTGTTTGAATAAGCTATATAGTGAATAACAAAGTCCTTGGTGTCAGTAGCGAGGTTATACTCACTGGGATCTGCTGTTCCGGCTCCTTTATCAGTTGGACTCTGGATGTGATTCAGAGTGTCTGTAAGCCATAGTTTACCACCCGAATATGCAGTTTCCTCATCCGTTACCTTTATTACATATTCGATCTCGGTATCATTGTTTTTTATAGTAACTGCCAATGTCTCATCGCTTGTAAATGCCTTAAGCGCTTTGACCATCCATTTATCCGAATCGTCTTTCTTTACCGTGAACAGTTTGGTATTACTGCTCTTTGCGTCTGTAGCTTCTCCTGTAAGTCCTACTTTATCAAGGATGTCTGACAGCGCTACTGAGCTGTCTCCATCCAGTACATACTGTAAGCCGCCGTATGTAAACTCTACTACATAGTATGAGAAGCTCTTTGTATCTGCTGATGCTGTATCATTATCGCTATTGATATCCATCTGCTCTGCTTTAAGATCTTCAGCACCTGAATTCTCTGTTACATGATAAACATCTGTTGTAAGGTTATCATCCGCTATCTCATCTGTAGTGAATGATACTTTTACTTTTCCTGCGTCATTATCCGGCTCTACTTCCTTGCCGTCTTCATCCAGTACCTTTATATCAAATATATCAAAGGTATATGACAGCGCTACATTTGTTTTGTCGTCTTTCTTCTCTGCTCTCTCTTCTTCTACAGCACTGTCGATGTTCTCGAGCGTTGCCTGATCTTCTTTGGAAAGAGATGATCTTGCTTTTTTGCTGTCTTTGTTCTCATCATTAAGGCCGCTTGCATCAAGCTTGCTTCCCTTAGGGAATACTCCTGCCTCTGCCTGTACCCTTATCTTTACTCCGTCTACTTCTACGGTCTGATCGAAGGCTTCTTTTTCCTTTGTTACTGTAATGGTACGCTCTGCTTCTGTTCCCTAAATGACCTGTTTTGTTTCTTTATTGTAGACAGCATAAGTGATCTTATAAGAATCTCCATCTGTATATGATGCACTGATATCCTTATCGCCATCTTTAAAGGTATAGCTGTAGTCTTTATCTGATTTCTCTGCTGCCGTGAACTCAACATTTGTTACTTTAACTTCATATCCAGAAGTTATTGTCTCATCGATCACTTCATCTGTTCCGTTTGCAAGATAGATGGCAAGCTTTACACCGTCAAGCATATGGAAGAGCTCTTCTGTCTTCTTTGTACTTGCCTGCACTGTGGTATCATCAATTCCGCTGATCTTGAATGTATAATCTATTGCTTCTGCAAGACCTGTCACCTCATATGTAAATGTCTCAGTCTTTTCTTCACTTGTTTCTTCAGGTGTGCCTGTCGTATCTTCTTCTGTTCCTGTCGTGCCTTCCGGTTTTGTTCCTTCAGGCTCTGTTGGTGCCTCAGTCACTTCTGTTTCAGGATCATTTCCATTATCTGTTGCAGGCGTCTCTGATGGCGTTCCTTCGCCTTCAGATGCCGGCTGTACTTCCTCGGGTTCCTGTGCCGGCTCATCTGCCGGTGCAGGTTCTGATATCTGCTCTGGTGCAGGCGTCTGTTCTGTTGCCGGCGTCTCACCTTCCGCTGCCTGTACAGTCAATACGAACATGTTCCTGACGGATGAAATGATCTCTGCCATTGCTGTTGTATTTTCAGATGATGTCGATGTGACTTCATCTTTGTTCTCAGCAGGTGCGTTCTCTTCAGGTGCACTTTCTGCAGGTGCTGTAGTCGTTGTGTCTTCAGTCGTACTGCCTGATGGTTCCTCAGCAGGAGTCTCAGTAGTGCTGCCTTCTGCCGGCTTTTCTGTCGCCGCTCCACCTGAAGGATCCTCTGTTGTGCTCCCATCTGCTGTACTGCCTGCCCCGGGAGCTGTTGTCCCTTCAGTTGCTCCTTCTGTTGTCGTTCCTTCTTCTGAAGTTGCCGCTGTTGAAGATGAATCCGCCGTATCTGCTGTATCCGCAGTACCTGCTGTTGTTGCATCTTCTGCTGCATCACTGTTATCAGATTTATCAATTACATCTTTATAGCGCACAACAAAAGCCACCGTTCCATTTTCCGTGGCAGTATATGTAAAACTGCTGCCCTCATGAAATGTCCCGTCGGCTTCTATACCTTCTATGCTCTTATCGTTGTTATCTGATCTTACACTTACACCTATGTCCTGTGTTGTCGCTCCCTCTTCAATGCTCTGAGGAGAAAAGCTCATGGTTAAGCCATTCTGACTCACATCAGACGACGCATTCCCACCCCTGAAACTTCGGCCATTGAGCTGGTCGGCATAAGGCTTACTGACATCGCGGCGCATAATGCTACCGCAAGTAGCCTCTTCAGTATGTTACTCTTCTTTTTCCTTCTCATATTCACTCCTTTTCCCCGAATATTTGACAATGATGTTGCCACTATCTATATGACAACAGACTTCCATATGTCATTGTTGTAAAGTGTAAGGAAACGCTGTTTTTGTGTTACAAAAACCCCCTTACAATCAATAAGATGCAGTGGCAAAGGAAAAGGTTCAAAGAATTTGATAGTAAACGCGTTGATATCGATCTGGTTATTAAACTGTCTCACGCTATTGGCATAACAGCTGGAAATAAGAATAAACGAAAGGCAGTCACCACAATCAGGTGACTGCCTTTTATTATGTCTGTTATATTCATTCGTGATGTACCAGAAGTCATCAAAATTTCACAGCTTTTGAAATAATGCACTAAATTCGATGATTTCGGATTTAAGGTTTGCTTTATTCTCCGTTCCACAATATGGTGGGAATGGACATATCATCTTTGTCCGCGTCTCTGTTAATCTTCTGTTCTTTCTTGTACCGTACTGCAGCCAAAGTCTTTTACGACAAAATTATAAATGTGCTTCAAAATAAGGAGAGATTATGAAAAAATCTTCAAATGCATCAAATTCTATAAAATGTATAATCACTGGCAGCCGTTTCCTAATCACGATACTGATTGTGATGGCGATGATAATACTGCCAATTGCGTATCATTTTATATTCAACGCTTCACTTATTAATACATCTGCTTTTCTCCAGATTGTAACAAACATATTTTTGGTAAGTGGTGTTGTTGTTGCTGTTTGGCAATATTATATTAGCTCCAGTGCGGCCAGGAACAATGCAAAAACAGTTCAGATTCAAAAGGCTATTGATTTGTCTTTATACTACAAAAACAATATTATTTCTCTTGCGCAGCCAATAAGGTATGTATATGACGCAACACATCTCACTGATGTTGTAAGAGAACTAAACAAAAATGAAATGGTCAATTTTGATATGGATGAATTGAAAACGATTGCTACTGATGCCAATATAGATAAAACTGAGCAAATAAAACAACAGGACATATTTGCTAAAGCAGTAATGGAAGCCAATAACATATATTCTCTTGGCCTTAATGTCGAAAACTATATTACACAAAAGGACACTGATAGCAAAAATCGAACAATCACAATTAGTGTTAATGGGGTTGTTGAATACTTCATGCGTCATATTGTTCTTGAAGAAATGAACGACCTCGAATATTTTGCTATGAATTTCACTCATAAAACTGCTGATGAAAGTGTTGTTTTTTCTTCACTTCATCAAACTTACATTGAAATGATGCAATTACTATATTTTGATATTTCTCCAATCAATCAATCTGGTGGTATGAAATATTATACTAATGCTATTGGATTATATACGCGCTGGCGTCAAAAACAGCAAGAAGAACGTGGCCATATATCAGATGCGTCAAGAAAGGAAAACTATGGCAGTACGGTAAATGAGATAAAATAACAGTTTTGACAATATAGGGATCCTCGATTACAATAAATCTAAAAATGGAGGCGGAAATATGAGTTTAGGAAGTGGATCATTGTTTTAGAGTTTACGGGGTTCCTGAAAGGGAGCCCCTTTTTTATTACAAAATTTATCAGTGAGAAAGGAACCACAATGTCGATTCAAAAGAAGAACAATCCAGCGGAAGGAATCTTAATGCTTTTTTGAAAAACTTTGAAAAAACAAAAAATCACTTTTTCAGGCCAATAATAAAAACCCTGCAAGTCTTGAGTTTGCGGGGTTTTTTTGAAAGCGACAGGCGGGATTCGAACCCGTGGTCTCCACCTTGGCAAGGTGGCGCTTTACCAGCTAAGCTACTATCGCATTTATGACTCGCGTTTTGTCACGCGCAAGTCATAATATACTATAAACAAAAATTCATGTCAAGGCACGATTGCTAATTTTTCTGTCAATTTTCCGTTTCCGGTATAAGACTTCTTTCGGGATTCTCAAGGAACTTCTCAAACTCTCTGGCAGGAACCGGTCTTGAGAAGAAATAGCCCTGACCATAACCGCATTTGAGGTCTGTGAGCATTCCCACCTGGTCTTTGGTCTCTACTCCCTCTGCGATAGCCGGCACCTTTTTCCAATCGGCGATGTCCATTATCGAGCGCAGCAGTACAGATTTTTCATTGTTTTCTGAATCCTTCGGCTTGCCATCATCCCGGTCATCGCGCAGGAACCTCATGTCTAGCTTCAGAATGTCAATTGGAAGTCCGGCAATCATGTTGAGCGAAGAATACCCGCTTCCGAAGTCATCCATTTCCACAACAAAACTGCGATTTCTAAGATTCTCAACAATCTTTACAAGCTGCGAAGGATCTCTCATGTATGCTGACTCAGTTATTTCAAGATGGAGCTGTTTGATATCAAGATCATATTTCTTCACAAATTCGGAGATGACATCAGGCATCTTCGGATCATAAACATCAGTTCTCGAAATATTTACAGAAATCGGAACACAGCTTCCGAACTTATCTATCCATTCCCTTATCTGTCTGCATGTTTCCTCCCAGACAAATTTATCAACCTGATATATCTGTCCATTTTTTTCAAAGAGCGGAATGAACGAATCCGGAGGCATAAATCCCCTCTCGGGGTTATTCCACCTGACAAGTGCTTCCGCGCCTACAAGTTTTCCATCAGGCAATGAACATTTTGGCTGGTAATACACTTCAAACTGTTTATCCCTTAATGCGCTCGGCAGCTCCTCAATGAGAATCTGCCTTTCCATCAATTCATCCCTCATTTTCTTATCATAATATGTAATACAAAGACTACTCACACCACGAGTCTTGTAAACAGTGGATATGACTTTATCACATGTTTTCTCTATATGTTCTTCTCTGTCTATGTTCTGGTAAATACCAAAATGCAGTATAACATGATGAATATCAGGTCTTGATTCAAATGAACTGAATACTTTTCTGAGGAAAGTTTTGTAATCATTCCTGTGCGGCAGGATCATAAAGAACAGATCTGAATCCGAGCGGCATGCTATCCCGACACCACTCTTCCACATATCATCTCTGAGTATATCAGCAATGGCTCTAAGGATATTCTCAGCCTCTTCCTTGCCATACATATCGATCACAAGATGATAATTTTCAATGTCTACACACAGAACATCCCAACTGACATCAGGATATTCCATCTTGAGCCTGTCGGCATACGAAAAGAAGAAGTTCTCTGAATAAAGACCAGTCACAGTATCCCTCTCAAGCCGACTTATAATGCTCTCTGAATCGACCTGACTTATAGTCCGTGAAACACGTAATTTCATGATCTCCGGGCTGTATGGCTTGGTTACAAAATCACTTGCACCGAGCTTAAGCGCGTGTATCTCGTCCTCTTCCATATCCTTGACCGTGGTGACTATTATCGGTATCAGGGAAATGTCTGGTTCTTTCCTTGCAACTTCCATGAATTCATATCCATCCATCACCGGCATCACGAGATCGAGCATTATCAATGCTATTCTTCCGGCATTCTCATGACAGATCCTGAGAGCTTCCAATCCATTGCATGCAAACAGCAATTCGTAATCGTCCCTGAGATATTTCTTCAGAAGTTCACGGTTCACCTCTTCGTCATCTACAACAAGTATTGTGCGCCTGATATCATATAACTTATCGGCCGCTTTTTTCTGATCACCCATGTATTCACCTCATGTCTGGAGAATATGTTCGGGTCAATTATATCATGTTATTGCTGCAAAGGTAATCTATACTGTCAAAGCTCCTGAAGGAACCGCCTGTGAACAGTATCAAATGTTCTAATCATTACTAATCATTCTAGCTACGCATATTGACGATAATGAATAGAATGAGTAGAATGATGACTAGAAAGAGGAGATTCGATTATGAATGAAAACGAGAACGTAGAATTTAAACGTGAAGTAACTGACGAACTGAAGAAGGAAATTGTTTCTTTCGCAAATTCCTATGGGGATACATATGAAAATGAAGTTTCTGTTTTGCAGGATCTGACTTTTAGTAAGGCTAAAGACATCTTTAGGCAGCATAATATGAAGCTTGCAAACGAGCAGATGATTACGCTTGGATTGAGAAAGCAAAACAAATTATGGACGAATTTAGGCCTGTTGCTATCTGATCAATGTCCATTTTCAGTCAAGACAGCGGTATTTGCAGGTAAGGATCAGACTGAATTCAGGGATCGTAAGGAGTTTTATGGATCATTATTGAAACAGCTTGAGGATAGTTATGAATTTATGCAATTGAATAATCCAACAGCAGCATCGTTCCAGGGACTATATCGGAAGGATGAAAAGTCATTTCCTGATGATGCATTAAGAGAAGCATTGCTTAATAGCATTATTCATAGGGATTACTCATACAGTGCAAGCACATTGATAAGCATTTACAGTGATAGAATTGAGTTTGTTTCTATTGGTGGCCTGTTGCCTGGAATTCACAAAGAAGACATTATGCTCGGCATTTCGGTGTGCAGAAATAAAAAGCTGGCAGATATATTCTATCGCCTCGACCTGATAGAAGCATACGGAACAGGTATACAGAAAATCCGCAATGCGTATGGCGCTTCGGATAGTAAGCCTGAAATATTGGTGGCACCTAATTCATTCAAGATAGTATTGCCGCAGATGGTTCATGATGATGCGTTATACTTAAGTGAAGAGAAGAACTCCTCAGAGCAGCAGACGGTGCTGGACTGCATTGATACAAACGGCACTATTACCAGAGAAAAAGTCGAAACTATACTGCAAGTGAGCCCATCAACTGCTGGAAGGATACTGCGCGATATGTGTGACAGCTCATTAATCATAAAAGCAGGACGTGGGAAAAGCACAAGATACAATAAGATTACCAGTCAAAGCCAAGCGACTCAGGCGACGGGATCGAATCAAAACAAGTAAGAAGCCCGTTACTGTTCACAGGCCATCTTGAGTCAAAAACGCCGATGGATCTGACTGCACGTTAAGTCAGTTACCATCGGCGCTTTATTATGACAAGTCAGTATTTGAATGTCAATCAGTCACCGTCATAAGGGATAACATTTCCATTGTAATTTGAATTTATAAAGTCCTTTATTTCGTCGCTCTTCAGCACTTCAACAAGCTTCTTGATGGCATCGTTGTTCTCATTGCCCTCTTTGACAGCGATGATATTTACATATGTTTTGGCAGCTTCAGAATCAGAAGCTTCATATGCGAGAGCATCCTTGGAAACAGTATAGCCGGCTTCCAGTGCGTAGTTGCCGTTCATTACGACGTAGGCAACTTCAGTTACAAGATGCGGGACCTGTGCTGCCTCGACCTCCTGGATCTTAAGGTTATGAGGGTTCTTAGTTATATCGTTTACAGTTGCCTCAAGGCCAGCATCATCCTTGAGTGTGAGAAGTCCGTTGTCCTGGAGCAGGAGCAGCGCACGCGCCTCATTTGTTGTATCGTTCGGAACAGCTATGACATCACCGTCAGCGATATCATCAAGGCTTGTCTTTGTTCCAGGATAAATTCCGAAAGGTTCATAATGGATCTTTCCGGCTGTGACAAGGTGTGTGCCCTTTTCCTCATTGAATGACTCAAGATAAGGGACATGCTGGAAATAGTTTGCATCAAAATCACCTGATTCTACGACCTCGTTCGGCTGAACGTAGTCTTCGAACTCAGTTACTTCAAGGTCAATTCCTTCCCCTGCAAGAATAGGTTTTGCCTGCGCCAGAATTTCAGCGTGAGGTGTGGGGCTTGCCGCCACCTTCAGCACAACACTGCCGCTGGTTGCCGCATCAGAAGCCTCTGCGTCGCCAGAAGTCGCAGCTTCATTTGCTGCCGCTGATGTCGCTGCAGTTGCTGTGCCGGTGCTGCCTGTTGATCCACAGCCTGCGATAGCGCCGGCTATGATCACAGATGTAAGAACAGTTGCCAGAATCCTCTTTTTCATAATATCTCCTCCATGACTGAGCTGTCTGTCAGATTTGGATCTGCGCATATATGCGACTGCTCAGTGTCGCATTGCAGATCTGTCTTGTTGGTGCATATATATCTGTAACGGGCATTTCTGCCCGGAACATTCCCGTAGACCGGGAGCCAGATCAGGCTCTCCTCCTGTCAAGTTTTGACGCGAGTTTCATCCCAGCGAACTGGAAAATCTGTGTCAGAGCCACCAGAAGTATGACTGGGACTATCATGATATCGGCCTGGTAGCGGTAATAGCCATAACGGATAGCGATGTCTCCGAGTCCTCCGCCACCTACTGTTCCTGCCATTGCGGAGTATCCGAGCACTGTGCCGAAAACGATCGTAACACCTGTTATAAGGGAAACCCTCGATTCCGGAAGGAGCACTTTGCGGATTATTGTCCAGTTAGATGCGCCCATTGACTGTGCCGCTTCTACTACCCCATGATCAACTTCCTTTATTGAGCTCTCCACCATACGTGCTATGAAAGGTGCCGCGGATATTACAAGCGGAACAATTGTCCCGGTCGAGCCATAGCTCTTTCCGACAACAAATCTTGTGAACGGAATAAGGACAATCAGCAGAATAAGAAAAGGAATACTTCTTACTATATTAATAACAATATCAAGCACGCGGTACAATGGCTGATTCGGACGGATTCCTTCCTTGTCCGAGACAGCACAAAGGACTCCGAGCGGCAGCCCGAGGACATATCCGAAAATGGTCGAAACACATGTCATATAAAGTGTTTCAGCTATGCCCTTCAGTATCATGTTCACTACTGTTGCATCCCAGTTAAACATTCCCGGTCACCTCCTCAACGGCAAGATCACGTTCTTTCAGATACTTTATCATCTCTTCCTGCGTGTCCCTTTCCTTCGGAAGGCCCAATATCATTTCTCCTTTGGCCGTACCGCCGACGTTCTTTGTGTCAGCCCTGAGAATATTCACAGGTTTTCCAAATCTGAGGATCATATTTGCAATGACCGGCTCATATGACGAGTTAGTCTGGAAAACAATACGTATCTTCCTGTCCTCGTGAAGCTCAGCAGGCAGTTCCATACTGCCGTTTCCGGCAATTGCTTTGTTCTGCGCTTCCCATTCGTCCGGATCTTTTCCTTCGATTATCAGACGTTTTGCCGCCTTGCTCTTCGGGTGGGCAAATATCTCAGCCACCCTGCCTGTTTCGACAAGTGCTCCGTCCTCAATTATCGCAACATTGTTGCATATCTCACGGACTACCGACATCTGATGCGTTATGACAACTATTGTGACGCCCATCTCTTTATTGATCTTACGAAGCAGTTCCAGGATCGATGCAGTGGTCTGCGGATCAAGAGCACTTGTCGCCTCATCGCAGAGCAGTATCCTCGGTTCCGTGGCAAGAGCTCTGGCTATGGCGACACGCTGTTTCTGACCGCCGGAGAGCTGCGCCGGATATGCCTTCTCCTTTTCGGCGAGATCCACCGTCTTAAGTAAGGTTCTGGCACGTTCAAGAGCTTTATCCTTATCTGCACCGGCTATCTCAAGAGGAAACATTATGTTGGTGATTACATTTGACTGCATGAGAAGGTTGAACCCCTGAAATATCATCCCTATGCTGCCGCGAAGCTTTCTTAATTCCGCATCCTTAAGGCTCTCAAGTTCCCTGCCTTCCACCATGACAGTTCCTGAAGTCGGCTTTTCAAGGAAATTCAGGCATCTCACAAGAGTGCTCTTGCCAGCTCCTGACATACCTATTATCCCGAAAACATCTCCCTCTTCTATATTGAGGTCGATACCTTTCAGTGCTTCTATAGTGGCGTCCTTGGTCGTAAACGTCTTGACCAGATTCTTTACTTCAATAATATCTGACATAGGCCGGCGCTTTCCCTTCGTTGTGTATTCCTACTTGTTTAGTATGTTTTCCTAAGTATTGTATCAGAATTTACTACAGCGACCCTGCTTTGTCAACGCTTTCTTTCGCATTTCCAAAGCTGTGCACTGTATGCGGGGAGGAGACTTCCACCGCCGAAATCATGTGTTTTGCCTGTGATAAGGTCGATGGCCTGTCCGCAGCCGGCGTCAAAATCCGCATTATAGTCGGCTTCGTCGGCATTTATAGCTACCATCACTCTTTCATTCTCGCTCTGTCTCTCAAAAATACACTGACGGTTCGTGAGCAGCACGCTCCGGAAATCGCCGTAGTTCAAAGCTTCTGATCCGCGTTTTGCCGCAGCAAGTTTTGAGATAAAATCAGTAAGTTCATTCCACTCCGGTTTTTCGACAGCCGGTCTCAGCGCATTGTCTCCGTCCTTTTTGTCACCGCGAATCCCCCACTCACTTCCGTAATAGATGCATGGTATCCCCGGCATCCCGAAAGACAGCGCGTAAATCAGCGGAATATGTTTTGGATTTGAAAGAATATCAGCCACTCTTGTCACATCATGATTATCCACGAACGAGACAAGATGTTTGCCGCGGTATACGCACCACTGCTCAGGACCGAACTGCCTCATCAACGAATGAATAATTTCAAACATATTCATTGAGTTAAAACTTGAGAACAGTCCCTTATAGCAGTCATAGTTTGTCGCCGACTGACACATATCGTCGTTCATAATGGTATTACAGTCACCGCCGATTATCTCGCCCACCATCCAGAAGTCAGACTCCAGGCCGTTCGTGAATGAGCGCAGGCGCTTCAGAAAATCTCTGTCAAGACAGTACGCGACATCGAGTCTTAGCCCGTCTATTCCGAATTCATCGAACCAGAGTTTCACCGTGTCGAGCAAATAGCTGATCACAGCATCATTCTTAAGATTAAGTTTCACAAGTTCATAGTGGCCTTCCCAGCCCTCATACCAGAATCCGTCATTATAGGAAGAGTTACCGTCAAAACTTATGTTGAACCAATCTTTGTATGCTGAGTTCTGCCTGTTGGCCCTCACATCATTCAATGCCCAGAATCCGCGTCCCACATGATTGAACACGCCATCGAGGATCACCCTGATTCCTTCCTTATGAAGAGCATCACAGACCTTTTTGAAATCCTCATTTGTTCCAAGACGCCTGTCTATGTTTCTGTAATCCCTTGTATCATACCCGTGACAGTCGGATTCGAAGACAGGTCCGAAATATACTGCATTTATATTCAGCTTCTTAAGATGAGGTATGAAATCAATAACCTTCAAAATTCTATGTGCGACTCTGTTGCCCGTCCCATCATCTTCTGCTTCCGGATCATTCCCGTCGTTTTCCCTTGGTGCTCCGCACATTCCCAGCGGATATATCTGATAAAACACACTTTCATCTGCCCACATATAAACTTTCCTCCTCGCGGTCCATCAAAAAAACAAATGTCCCGACAAAAAAAGATTTTACACAGATTCTTCCATACTTTCAACCTGAGAGCCTGACCGGTCATAATTGTCATCATGCCTGAGTACGTGCAGTGTTGGCAAAACAAGTCAAATCAGTGCAGATTTGCCAGTTGACCGTACTGGTCTGCGAATTGTCTGACAACTTCCTTGCGTTTTTTGCGTTGACCAGAGCGAATACTCATTTCGATAATAATGAATCACATTTTGGCCGGGAATCCCCCAAATCCACCGAGTTATCCACATTTTTGATTCTTTTGACCGTTTGGTTTGTACGGACCGTGTCGGTTATTGTATCTGCAATTTAATATATAGTCTGAATATTCTGCGAATTGTTCTGCTCAGTGGTTCGTGTCGGATGAGCCGGCACATTGCGGCGCTTAACAAGCGAAAACATTGATTTTCGGACTGTTCAGAGCCACTCATTCCAGAAATTGTCAACAGCATGCCCCGCTTCGTCCGTTGTAATTGTCTGATAATTTGTCCATTCTCTTGGGAAAAGTCTCAAATACTTCATTCTGGTAAAGCGTTCGTCAAGCAATGCCACCACCCCCAGATCATCTTCTGTCCTGATGACACGTCCTGCTGCCTGCAATACTTTATTCATTCCAGGGTAACAGTAAGCATAGTCGTAACCATTCACTCCTGTGCCGTCAAAATATTGTCTCAGCATCTCTCGCTCGCTGCAAACCTGTGGTATCCCGGTGCCGACAATGATGACTCCTATCAGTGAATCATGTTTCAGATCTATACCCTCGGAGAATATTCCTCCGAGAACAGCAAAGCCTATGAGTGAATGCTCGTCTGAACTTGTCTCGAACCTCCCCAGAAAATCAGCGCGTTCCTGTTCCCCCATATTCTGTGTCTGCCTTATCGTATCAATTCTTTTATGATCGCAGTGATCATACTCGAATGCGTCCGCAACTTCCTTCATAAATGCATATGAAGGCAGGAAAACAAGGTAATTTCCATGTCTGCCTGAAATTACTCCTTCTATGCATTGCGCTATCCTGTCATATTCTTCAGGTCCGCGCCTTTTGTACATACTGGTCACATCATTGGCTATAAGCAGCGCTCTCTTATCCGGATCAAACACTGAATGTGCATATACCTCATAGTCTTCATCCGTCCCGCCGAGCAGTTTTTTATAATACTGTATGGGCAGAAGCGTCGCTGAGAACAGTATGGTCGATCTTCCCCTGTCCATGCATGACTTCAGATTTTTTCCCGGGTCCATGCAAAACAGGCGGATATAGAATTTTCCATCTGATAATTCCGTGTATATCCTGTAGTGATCATCCAGAAGTTCCCTTATCAGCAGGTAATGTGATATTTCAAAGTAAAAGTTCAGTATTCTCTCCTGAAGTTCCCCTCTTTTGCGCGATATCTTCTTTTTTCTACGCCTTGCTGCCCGTCTTTCATTGTCCATCAGAAGACTTAAGAATTTATACAGGTTGTTAATCGACTCATCAAAACCTGCTATATCCTCTTCAGAGCACACCCTCAGCGTATTACCCATGACTGCCCTGAGCTTCCTCAGTTCGTCAGCCGCTTCGTCTATGTTATCCGCAAGCGTAATATACTGCGCAGCATGACTGCCGGCAGTAATCGCTCCTGAAACTGAGCGCAGTTCTTCCTCCGACACGCGAGCGCTGTACATCTCCCTGCCTCTGTCCACCAGATTGTGAGCCTCATCGACAAGAAAAATATAATTATTCCTTACAGCGTCACCTATGCTGTCGCCAAAGAATCTTCGAAGGTACACATGCGGATCAAAAACATAATTATAATCGCAGATCACTACATCAGAAAACAGGCTGAGATCAAGTGACATTTCAAAAGGGCAGACCTCATGTTTTGCTGCAAATTCTATTATTGTTTCTCTGCTCATATTGTCTGAATGAGTCAACATGTCATAAACCGCTTTGTTGATCCTGTCATAATGGCCGCGTGTTCTTGGACATTCGTCAGGATTACAGTCCGGCTTATCAAGTACACATATCTTGTCCTTGGCGGTCAATATAACACTTTTGAGCTTAAGGCCTCTGCTGCGCAGTGTCTCTATCGTTTCTTCAGCAACAGATGCCGTCACTGTCCTTGCCGTGAGGTAGAAAATGCGTTCCGCCTTGTTCTCACCCATTGCCTTTATTGATGGGAAAAGAGCAGAAATTGTTTTGCCTGTTCCAGTCGGAGCTTCAAGGAACAGTTTCCTTTCGTGCACTATCGTCCTGTATACATCGGATGCCAGTTCTTTCTGTCCTTTGCGATATTCATACGGGAACGTCAACTCATGAATTGATTTTCCCCGGCAGTCCATCCAGCGCAGCGCGAACTCAGCCCATTTCTGGTATTCATGCATCAGCGCTGTGAACCATTCAGTGAGTTCTGACAGAGATTTTCTTTCATAGAAATAATGGATGTCTTCATTGTCAAGATTGTAATATGTGACTCTGATGTATACGAATGGCAGATTATTCTCAGAGCAATACATATATGCATAACAAAACGCCTGAGCCAGATGAACCGGCTCGGGTGCTGTCATTTTGTAGAGATTTCGATATGTGGTTTTGATTTCATCTATTACCGGGGCTCTGGGACTTGATGGATCGTCGGGGAGATTTCCTGTATATATCCCGTCAGCGCGTCCCTCGACTATTACTGAAAAAGATGTGTGAGCGCTCCCGCCTTGTATATCTGCACTCTTATCATGTGCGATTACAGGCTGTGAGCTCCCTATGAGCGTATTATATGGTTCCTTATATTCCCACTTGCAAGAGAGAGAGACCTCCGACTCATAGTCAGGTCCGGCCTGCTTCTGAAGACGTCTGTGTGCTGCAGACCCCTCCAGCATGGCATCTTCCGGTGCATTTCCTGTTCTGTTGTCTATATCTCCGTTCCGCAGCAGAAATTCGACAAGGCTGCGGACGGATGTCTTCATCTCAATCGCCATGCATTCGCGTTGGTAAATACTGCACATCAGCAGTATTACAAAATATGTATTCCATTGTTCTCAGCTTCATCAACAACATCGTCTGGCCAGATAGAGCACTGGACTTCGCCTATGTGAGCTTTTCTTAAGAAAAACATGCATATACGCGACTGGCCTATGCCGCCGCCGATACTGTAAGGAAGTTTTCCCTCAAGTATGGATTTCTGGAACGGAAGCTCCGCTCTGTCCTCGCATCCCGCTTTCTTAAGCTGATACGCGAGAGATTTCTCATCGACACGTATACCCATCGAAGAGAGCTCAAGTGCAATATCAAGTACCGGGTAATATACTATAATGTCTCCGTTGAGTTTCCAGTCATCATAGTCAGGAGCTCTGCCATCATGCGGTTTGCCGTCCGTCAGGTCATCCCCTATCTGCATTATGCATACAGCGCCTTTGGCCTTTGCTATGAAATACTCTCTTTCCTTTGGTGTATTGTCAGGAAACATTTCTTCAAGCTCAGATGTCGTCACAAAGAAAATATCCCTCGGAAGGCTCTCATCTATATAGTCATAGCAGATCGCCATGTATTTCTCGGTTTTGCGGAGAACCGCGTATATATCGCGCACTGTTGATTTCAATGTTTCAATATTGCGCTCATCCTTGTCTATTATTTTCTCCCAGTCCCACTGATCGACATAAATAGAATGAATATTATCAGTGGTCTCGTCCCGGCGGATAGCGCTCATGTCTGTATACAGGCCCTCTCCGTGATGGAAGCCGTAGCGCTTGAGCGCATATCTCTTCCATTTGGCAAGCGACTGAACAACTTCCGCGTCTCTTCCCTGCTCCTTTATGTCGAAAGACACAGGGCGCTCAATCCCGTTAAGATTATCATTGAGTCCTGTCTCAGGCGCTACAAAGAGCGGTGCCGAGACTCTCAGCAGATTCAGTCTTTCTGCAAGAAGACGCTGGAAACAGTCCTTTACAGTCTTGATCGCGACCTGCGTGTCATGAAGGTTCAGTGCTGATTCATAATTCTTAGGTATTATAAGGTTTTCCATATTGCCGGAATTCTCCTGTCTGTTATTTGTAAAAAGCCACAGTTATTGTGGCTCATTCTATGCGTGTTTGCAAGTATCTTGTGGTCATACTTCTCCGATTGTACAAAAAAGAATGCTTTACATTTCAAACGGTTCGATTATAATAGCATCCAAAAGAGCAGCGAAAACGATTTCTTAAAGGAGGCACCTATGACAAAACATAAAATCATCGTTCTTTCGATCGATTCCGCAAAAGAGTTTGTTCGTGTCGCGTCTCACTGTGATTTTGATATTGATATCGCAAACAGCAGCTCCCAGTCTTACACTGTAGACGCAAAGTCTATTCTCGGAGTATTGGGACTTGACCTCGGATCTCCACTCATTGTTTCATTCAGCGGCTGCAATGACGAATTCGAAAACTTCTTACAGGACTGCTCTCACGCCGCATGATCGCGTAATATTTGAATTGAATTCTGATGTACTGACATGATAATCA
>JAQWCI010000094.1 GCA_028706005.1 Lachnospiraceae bacterium | reverse complement strand
GGCGGCCAGGGTGCACGTCCGGGACAGGGCTATGGCGGAAATCGTGGCGGTTATTCACGCGGTCAGGGTGGTTACGGCGGAAACCGTGGCGGCTATTCAGGCGGTCAGGGTCAGGGCGGTTATGGCAACCGCAGACCAGGAACAGGAAGACCGGGGCAGAACAATACTAACGGAGATACTTTCGTAAAGGATGCTGAGAAGCATCGCGATGAGAATAAGCGCAAACAGGGACAGGAGCGCGATAAGCGGAACCGCAAGGACTACATGTTCAACGACGGAGCTGCTAATGCACTTCGCCCGGGACGTTTTATCCGTCCGGAGAAGAAAGAGGAAGAAGTTGTTGAGGAGCAGATCAAAACAATTTCAGTCCCTGATAAAATAACTATCCGTGATCTCGCTGACAAGATGCATCTTCGTGATGCTGACATAATCAAAAATCTGTTCCTCAAGGGACAGGTGACGACTCCTAATACTGAGCTTACATATGACGATGTAGAGAAGCTCGCGATAGATTATGATATCCTCTGCGAGAAAGAAGAGCCTGTTGATATAATCCAGGAAATGCTTAAAGAAGATGATGATAATGAAGATACACTTGTGGCGCGCCCGCCTGTAATATGCGTTATGGGCCACGTAGACCACGGCAAAACATCGCTTCTTGATTACATTCGTAAAGCACACGTCACGCAGAGAGAGGCCGGTGGTATTACACAGGCAATCGGCGCATATACAGTTGATATCAAGGACAGGAAGATCACATTCCTTGATACTCCCGGACATGAAGCTTTCACGGCTATGCGTATGAGAGGCGCGAATTCAACTGATATCGCGGTTCTTGTTGTAGCAGCGGATGACGGTGTCATGCCTCAGACTGTTGAAGCTATAAACCACGCGAAGGCAGCTGGTATCGAAATAATTGTTGCCGTAAATAAGATCGATAAACCTAATGCAAATATTGATATGGTCAAACAGGAGCTCACAAAGTATGACCTGGTCGCTACAGACTGGGGCGGGACGACAGAATTTGTTCCTGTTTCGGCTAAGACGGGTCAGGGCGTGGACGACCTGCTAGATACGATACTGCTTACATCAGATATTCTTGAGCTGAAGGCAAACCCGGATCGTAAGGCACGTGGTCTTGTCCTTGAGGCAAAACTTGATAAGGGCCGCGGTCCTGTCGCGAACGTCCTTGTTCAAAAGGGCACACTTCATGTGGGAGATTTCATTTCTGCAGGAGCTGCGTCGGGCAAGGTCAGAGCGATGATAAATGACAGAGGTGACAGCGTGGATTCTGCCGGACCTTCTATTCCTGTTGAAGTCCTGGGACTTTCCGAGGTCCCGAGTGCAGGCGAAGTCCTTGTTGCGCATGACAGTGACAAGGAAGCCAAGCAGTTCGCGACTACATACAGGAATCAGCACAAGGAGAACCTTCTTGAGGAAACCAGGATGAAGATGAGCCTGGACGATCTGTTCATGCAGATGAAGGAAGGCAACCTCAAGGAATTCGATGTCATCATAAAGGCTGATGTACAGGGATCTGTCGAAGCACTGAAAGCTTCTCTCATGAAGCTTTCGAATGATGAAGTTGTTGTGAAGTGCATACACGGTGGCGTAGGAGCTATCAATGAATCAGATGTCACGCTTGCTTCCGCATCAAATGCGGTCATAATCGGATTTAACGTAAGACCTGATCCAATGGCTAAGGGCATGGCTGAGCGTGAGGGTGTAGATGTAAGGCTCTATAAGGTCATCTACGAGGCAATTGATGCCGTAGCTGCTGCACTTAAGGGAATGGAAGCTCCTGTTTATGAGGAGCAGGTCACCGGACACGCTGAGATACGTCAGATATTCAAGGCTTCTCAGGTCGGAAATATAGCGGGCTCATCCGTACTCGACGGCGCTATACGCCGCGGCTGCAAGGTGAGGGTCACGAGAGGCAAAGACAAGGTGTTCGAGGGCGATCTTGCATCACTCAAGAGATTCAAGGATGATGCCAAGGAAGTCAAGGAAGGCTTCGAATGCGGACTTGTTTTTGATGGCTTTGATAATATACAGGTCGGCGATTTGGTGGAAGCGTACGAGATGGTTCAGGTTACAGGCGACAAAGCAACCGCTATAAAGGCTGAGCGCGCGGCAAAGAGAAAAGCTGACGCTGCGGCTGCTGCTGCGGCACTTGAAGCCAAGGATAAGGACAAGGCCTGAGTATGAAGAAGAACAGTGTAAAGAACAGGAGAGTCAACGATGAAGTAATGCGTTCACTCTCAGAAATAATAAGAAATGTCAAGGATCCAAGGGTAAGCCCGTTCACAAGTATTCTCGAGTGTGAGGTGGCTCCTGATCTCAAAACATGTAAGATATTTGTCAGCGTTCTCGGTTCGGATGAGGACGCAAAACAAACGCTCGAGGGTTTAAACAGTGCGAAGGGGTTTATACGCAGTGAACTTGCAAGAGATGTAAACCTGCGCATAACGCCTGAACTGAGATTCATCATCGATGATTCGATAACATACGGTGTTGAGATGTCAAGGAAGATCGATGATGTAATTGCGGCGGACGAGGCAGCTGAAAAGGCCAGACTTCAGAATAATGAATAGCCGATCAGAGTGCAGAGCAGCCGCAACATGAGGTGAAGTAAAATTTGAAAATATTTGAAGAAATCGGAAATGCAAAAACAATAGCTATAAGTGGACATCTGGATCCTGACGGAGATGCAATAGGCGCGTCTGTCGGGCTTTCGCTGTTTCTTAAAAAGGCACTTCCTGATGTGAGGGTTGACGTTTTCTCAGGCAATGTGAAGGATTCACTCAAAAGATATATGCCAAATATCAACGACATTTGTTTTGACGGAATAAGCGATATTGAAAAGTATGATGTCTTCATCATGCTCGACACGGCGGATGACAGACTGGGAAATGTGACAGGGTACTATAATAACGCGGTGAAGAAGATCAATATTGATCATCACGAAAGCAACAGTGGCTGCGGAGATGTATCTTATATAAAGCCGGATGCAAGCAGTACATCAGAGCTTATATACGACGTTATCGAAGAAAGTGTTCTCCCTGACGGGAGAATGGGCAGCGAGCTCATTGATGAGAATATTGCGCGTGCTCTGTACATAGGGATAATAACTGATACAGGTGTTTTCAAGTACGCGAATACATCTGAGAGGACAATGCAGGTCGGCGGAAGGCTGATGACGTATCTTAAGACCATTGAGCCAGGAACGCTGATCAATGACATTTTTTATGCGAAGAGTTACGTCCAGAATCAGATTCTGGGACGTGCGCTCCTTGAGAGTATGCTCTTCAGGGATGGGACATGCATAGTCAGCGTTCTTGATGAAAAAACAATGGATTTCTATCATGTTGATGGCAAGGATACGGATGGTATCGTAAGTCAGCTTATGCTGACAGACGGCGTGAAGATCGCTATTTTCCTTCATGAGATCAAGCCGATGACATACAAGGTGAGTCTTCGTTCGGACGGCTCGGTAAACGTCGCAGCCATAGCTTCTTTCTACGGTGGGGGCGGGCATGATCGTGCCGCCGGTTGTACTATCAACGCACCATATCACGACATAATCAACAATATTTCAGACAGTATAGATATTCAAATGGCAGGAAAACAGGAGAACAGGTAGTATCAATAGTTTAGTGGGAACTTATCGCCTGATAATACTGCCCGCTGAGCAGATCCGGCAGGGAAATGGTACAGAAATTGCTGAATGGAATGATAGTTATCCGCAAGGAGCAGGGATACACATCAAATGATGTAGTGGCAAAGCTCCGCGGAATTCTGCATATGAAGAAAATTGGACATACAGGGACACTTGATCCGGATGCGGAGGGAGTGTTGCCTGTATGTCTTGGCAATGCGACAAAACTTGTTGATCTCATCGCGGATCGTGACAAGGAATATGTGGCGGTCATGAAGCTGGGAGTGACGACAGATACAGGTGATCTCTCAGGCAATTCAAGTGTTTTGACAGAGGTTGCGGAGACTGTGATAAAGTCTGGGATGTCCGAAAGTGAAGTCCGCGATGTATGCAAGTCATTTGTCGGAGAATACGATCAGATCCCGCCGATGTATTCTGCACTCAAGGTGAATGGACGAAAGTTGTGTGACCTGGCGCGAAGCGGCGTCACTATCGAGCGCAAGCCAAGAAGAGTCAATATATATGAACTTGAGGTGATGTCAGTGGAGCTGCCATTCGTTACCATAAGAGTGCGTTGCTCGAAGGGAACTTATATAAGGACGCTTTGTGAAGATATAGGAAACAAACTGTTTGTTAATGATAAAACTGATGGCGGACTAATTGCTGTCGGCGCAGCCATGCAACATCTGACGCGAACAAGAGTAGGACAGTTCCGCCTGGAGGATGCGATGACGCTAGGCGAAATCGAGGATCTGATGCGGAACGGCAATGATCCATATGAGCGCATACGCAGTCATATTCTGCCGGTCGAGAGCTTCTTTTATGACTGCCCCTGCATAATGACAAAGCCGGAGACGGACAGCAGACTTCTGAACGGCAACACGCTGATAGCTGAGGATCTGGTGGAAGATACGGTAAAGAAGAGTTGCGGGAATAAATTGTTTTGCAGTGATGAAACTGACGGCAATAAACCAGTCAGATACAGAGCCCTTGATTCCCAAGGACAGTTCCGCGCCGTATATCTGTATGACAGCAGTGATGGCATTTACAGAAGTGAGAAGATGTTCTTAATGTGACCTGTAAAACGTGGTCACATAGAAGGTTTGTGCAGGGCACAAACCTTCAAAAATGAAAAATGCAGGTCAGGATTTTATATGGAAATCATAAGTGGTACAACTCAATTTCAGATTCCGGTTAAGACGGCTGTGGCTATTGGTAAGTTCGATGGTGTCCACCTGGGACACAGGCGGCTTATTGAGGCATTGATGCGCAAAAAGGCGCAGGGGCTGGCCGCGGCAATCTTTACGTTTGACCCGTCGCCTGCTGTTTTTTTTGCGCCTGACGGATACGTCAGAGAATTGTCCACAAAAGAAGAAAAGAAACTTTTGTTCGGCAGCATCGGAATCGATTATCTTGTCGAGTTCCCGCTGACATGGGAGACGGCATTGACAGAACCTGAGATTTTTGTGAAAAAGTATCTGGCGAGTCAGATGAATGCAGGACACATTGTTGCAGGTGATGACCTCTCGTTTGGAAGAGGTGGCGCCGGTAATTTTGTTTTGCTAGATTCCATGTCTGATGACCTGGGCTTTACCACTGAAGAGATATCGAAGGTCAGAAAGAACGGTATAGTAATCAGCTCAAGCTATGTCCGTGAACTTGTAGAGGCCGGACGTATGGAAGAGGCTGAAGAATTTCTCGGAACTCCATACAGTATTCTCGGAGAAATTGTCCATGGTAATGAGATCGGCCGCACGCTTGGAATTCCTACGCTTAATCAGGTGCCGACGGCAAACAAGCTTCTGCCGCCGTTCGGTGTGTATTATTCGGATGTGACGTTTATCAATTCTGATGGGGCTGCCGGGGGCGACGGAAACGATAATATCGGCAGGACTTTCCACGGGATGACCAATATCGGAGTCAAACCTACTATAAAGAAGAGTCTTTCGCCTGGTCAGAAGCCGGCAGTCACGGTCGAGACATACCTTTATGATTTTGACGATGACGTTTATGGCGAGACGGCGCTTGTAAAACTCCATACTTTCAGAAGGCCAGAGAAGAAATTTGCTTCTCTTGATGAACTTAAGGCAGTGATGAACAGTGATATAGAAGACGGACGCCATATTACCCGGGAGAGATGACATGGAATAGAATGACAGGTTGCCAGTGGCCGGAACCTGTGCCTGGCAGTGTCACACAGATCCAGGCAGTGCCACACAGATCCCGGCAGTGCCGCACAGGCGCCGCCCGGTTGACAGTTTCCGCTTTACTTCTTACTTCCACCGTGCTAAAATCAATTCGCTGCGTCCGGAAATGGGGCAGTTGCAATATAAACTCGACCTATACCTGGAACTCAAGGCCACTCCGACCAGTCCCCGGTACAAGGCGGAAACATTAAATGAGCCGTGCAGCACAAGATGGTGCGACGGTACAAAGGATAAAGTTAAGGATTATGCTGATGCATAATCTTTAACTCATCAGGTTTGCGCCTGAGCACAAACCTGAACAACACAGCCAGAAAACCGCATACGCGGATTTTCTGGTGTGGGCCCTCGCAAAAGAAGCTCAGGCAGGAGGAAAAAAATGATAGCACAGGAAAAGAAGACAGAGATCATCAAACAGTATGGCCGCGCAGAGAAGGATACCGGTTCACCGGAAGTCCAGATTGCAGTCCTTACAGAGAGAATCACAGAGCTCACAGCTCACATGAAGAAGAACCCCAAAGATTTCCATTCCAACAGAGGACTTCTCAAGATGGTAGGTAAGAGAAGAGGACTTCTTGATTATCTTAAGAAGAAAGATATTGAGAAGTATCGTGAACTGATCGCTCAGCTCGGAATCAGAAAGTAATAAACAAATGTAAATCTTATGACGGCCCCGGACCGGATAACAACGGTTCAGGGTTCGTCTTTTTTATGGGTATATTCTCCGGGTCTCCCCCGGGGTCATATATATATCAGACGCAGTTAACAGTAGAAGAGAAGACGAAACAAGGAGACAAAACAAATGTACAAAACTTATTCCATGGATCTTGCCGGCAGGCAACTGTCAATAGATATCGGCAGGGTCGGTAAACAGGCTAATGGTTGTGCTTTCATGCACTACGGTGATACGACCGTTCTTTGCACAGCAACAGAATCAAAGGCACCGAGAGACGGAGTAGATTTCTTCCCGCTCTCAGTTGAGTATTCAGAAAAGTTTTATTCTATCGGTAAATTCCCCGGTGGATTTATGAAGAGAGAGAGCAGACCTTCAGAGAACGCTATTCTTACGAGCCGTGTAATCGACCGTCCTATGCGCCCGCTTTTCCCCAAGGATATGAGAAACGATGTCACACTTGAGTGCCTGGTCATGAGTGTAGACCCCGAATGCAGACCTGAACTTGTTGCAATGATCGGTGCAGCTGTTGCTACATCAATTTCAGATATTCCGTTCGCAGGTCCCTGCGCTACGACACAGGTAGGACTTGTCGATGGAAAAGTCATAATCAATCCCAATCAGGAACAGTGGGATAACGGAGACCTTCAGCTCACTGTAGCTTCAACAATTGATAAGGTCATGATGATCGAAGCCGGTGCCAATGAGATTCCTGAGAAAGATATGGTAGACTATATCTATCAGGCAGATGCTGTAAATAAGCAGATTATCGCTTTCATCAACAAGATCGTTGCTGAGGCCGGAAAGCCCAAGCAGGATTATGTTTCAGTCGCTGTTCCGGATCAGATGTTTGAAGATATCAAGAAGATAGTAAGTCCCGAAGAAATGGAAACCGTTTGCTTCAATGAAAACAGGGACATCAGAGACAAGGGTATCGCCGATATAACAGAGAAGCTCAAAGAAGCGTTTGCTGACAATGATGCTTATCTTGCACAGCTCGGCGACGCTGTATATCAGTATGAGAAGAAGACTATCCGCAAGATGATCCTTAGGGATCACAAGAGACCTGACGGACGTGAGATCACTCAGATCCGTCCCCTCGCAGCTGAAGTTGACCTTATTCCCAGAGTCCACGGATCAGCTATGTTTACAAGAGGACAGACACAGATCTGTGATGTTGTCACACTTGCACCGCTTTCAGATGCTCAGAAGGTCGAGGGAATTGACCCTAACATCACATCAAAGAGATATATTCACCAGTACAATTTCCCGGCATATTCAGTAGGCGAAACAAAAGTCAGCCGCGGTCCGGGACGCAGAGAGATAGGTCACGGCGCTCTTGCAGAGAAAGCTCTTATTCCGGTACTTCCGAGTATTGAGGAATTCCCTTATGCTATCCGTGCCGTATCGGAGACAATGGAATCTAACGGTTCCACATCAATGGCTTCAACATGTGCAAGCTGCATGGCTCTCATGGCAGCAGGTGTTCCTATTAAGAAACAGGTAGCCGGCATAAGCTGCGGACTTGTTACAGGCGAGACAGATGATGATTTTGTCCTGCTGACAGATATCCAGGGACTCGAGGATTTCTTCGGGGACATGGATTTCAAGGTAACAGGTACTCATGATGGAATTACCGCAATTCAGATGGATATCAAGATCCACGGCCTGACACGTCAGATCGTAGAGGGTGCTATCCAGCGCTGCAAGGATGCCCGCGAGTATATCATGGCAAATGTCATGACCCCCGCAATCGCAAGCCCCCGCGCAGAAGTATCAGCGTATGCTCCGAAGATCATCTACACTCAGATCAATCCTGAGAAGATCGGAGACGTCGTCGGCAAGCAGGGCAAGACTATCAATGAGATCATCAAGCGCACAGGTGCTCAGATCGACATTGACGAGACGGGCAAGATTTCCATATGCGGAACAGACAAGGCAGCACTTGCAAAAGCAAAGAATATGATCGAAATCATCACAGCAGATTTTGAGGAAGGCATGATCCTTACCGGTGTTGTCGTTTCCATTAAGGAATTCGGCGCATTCATCGAGTTTGCTCCCGGCAAGGAAGGCATGGTCCATATCTCAAAGATCACTAATCACCGCATCGATCACGTTGAGGATGTACTCCAGCTCGGCCAGAAGGTCACTGTAAAGTGCCTTGGCAAAGATCGCATGGGCAGACTTTCATTCTCAATAAAGGATGCTCCCCAGCAGTAACAGAATAATCGGTTGCACGGTACAGCTCCAGTGAGGGCAACGCTTTGAACATTGACCGCACAGAATATGCGGGAAGTTCGAACGCGAACCACAGGGAACTGTAATCGTGCAACCATAAAAGCCCGGCCGGTCAGAAAGCTCAAACCTGATCAGCCGGGTTTTATAGTTGCTGTTATTTGAACCAGTAACGTAATCACAGCTGAGAATTGGATTTGCGGTTTCTCAGCGCGGAGGGAGCAATGCGACAAAAGCTGTCGCGTAAAAGCTCTGTTGAGGAATAATATTTATGTCAGATATAAGAGAAGAAATCGAAAAACGCCGCACATTCGCTATAATATCGCACCCGGATGCCGGCAAAACAACACTTACCGAGAAGTTCCTTCTGTACTCGGGGACAATAAATACCGCTGGCTCTGTAAAGGGAAAAGCCACGGCAAAACATGCTGTCTCAGATTGGATGGAAATCGAGAAACAGCGTGGTATTTCTGTCACTAGTTCCGCACTGCAGTT
>JAQWCI010000093.1 GCA_028706005.1 Lachnospiraceae bacterium | reverse complement strand
CGTCGCACTGTTCTTCTGTATACTGTTCATGGATGTTGAGAAGTATCTTCCTGAAATCCGTGCGTCACTTGGAGAAAAAACAGCAAAATGAAGTAAATAATCCGCAGTTTGCATACGCGTATGTTGTACCGGCACATTTGATTTTTGTTTGGCCAGCCGGCATGCGCGTTAACATATAATTGGAACATTGGAGAAGAATATGAGTCTTAAGTTTAATGAAACAGATTTTGAAGTGCAGAAGATAACAGAAGAGGGCAGAACAGTGGTATGCCGCACTTTTGAGCACATCCCATACTGCGAATCTCCCAAGGTGCCGGATCTTGAAAGACTTTCCATCTATGTGCCGGAGATTTTTTATCAGGGCGGCAGTATAAACGGTTATGATCTGCACAGTGCTCCGATATTTATGCCCAACACTATCGGAGGTTATATGCCAGGACCTGAGGAAGCGCCGGGTAAGAATTTCATGGGCAAAACAAATGCTTCATTCTATGCATTGCTCAATGGATATGTAGTGGTTTCTGCCGGAGCAAGAGGACGTGGCAACAGGAATGCTGAGGGTGAAAATGTTGGTGTTGCGCCGGCAGGAATCGTGGATCTCAAGGCTGCTGTCAGATTTCTTCGCCATAATAAAGAACTTATTCCAGGGAACACAGACAGGATAATAACTAACGGAACAAGCGCCGGAGGAGCAATGTCTTCGCTTCTCGGAACAACAGGAAATCACCCTGATTATGAGCCTTATCTGAAAGAAATAGGCGCCGCTTATGAAAGAGATGATGGATTCGCATCTTCATGCTATTGTCCGATAACAAATCTTGATCATGCTGATGTGGCATATGAATGGGAGTTCTGTGGACTTAATGATTATCACAGAGCGATAATAGCAGAACCTCTTGAAGGAGAGCCGTCAGATCACCCGGTTCTTGGTAAGAGACCAGGCGTAGACGGAAACGGTGGGATGATGAAGCCGCCGAAGTTCATTCCGGTGGATGGAGAGATGACCAGAAAGCAGCAGGCACTGTCAGTGGAGCTGTGTAACAGGTTCCCGGGGTACCTGAATATGCTGAATCTGTCTGATGAAAAAGGTCAGAGCATGACGCTTGATGATGATGGAACAGGATCATTTCTGAATCACGTTATTGAAAATGTGCTGAAAAGTGCGCAAAAAGAGCTCGATGCAGGTCATGATATTATGAGCGATTCAAAGGTGGCTGACTGGCTCAGGGTGGAAAATGGCCGCGCAGTTTCGGTCGATTGGAAAGAGTATGTCAGGTTCCGCACAAGAATGAAAGAAGCACCGGCATTTGATAACGTGAGTATGGGAACAGCTGAGAATGAGCTCTTTGGCACGACTGATGTAAAACAGAGACATTTCACAGCCTTTTCAAAGGAACATGATACAGTGGGCGGAGCAATAGCAGAAAAAGACCAGGTCAGACTTATGAATCCCATGTATTACATAGATGACCCGATAGCAGTTAAGGCAACACATTTCCGCATACGCCACGGTGCGGTCGACAGGGACACATCACTGGCAATTTCCGAGATACTTGCTCTCAAACTTGAAGATGCGGGTATTGACACAGATATAGCACATCCGTGGGGAATACCTCATGCAGGTGATTATGATCTTCCTGAGTTGTTCGATTGGATAGACAGCATCTGCAAATAATAGAGGTATAAATCAAGCTTGGCTGAATACAAAGTCATTCTTTTCTGCTTGCAGCTTGCAGAAAAGAATGACTTTGTATCAAACAGCCATAATCATAGCGTCCAAATACTGATAAAACTATATCTGGTAGGTCTCAGCCCAGGATGCTCTTGATTTCATTCTCAGGTATATCAACTTGCTTTGCGATATCAGAGTAACTGAGGCCATCACGAGATAATTTAAAAATCTTGCATAAGAGACTTCGCTCTTCAGCCTTGCCTTCAGCCTTTCCTTCAGCCTTGCCTTCAGCCTTTCCTTCCTTCAGTCCTTCATGGTATTTGTCCTGCATCATTGATTCAAACATCATATAACCATGCCTCCATTCTCCATTACTGCGCTTGAACCGGACCTTATCATCGACCTGTTTAATCCAGTTCCCATTATCAAGCTTCTCAACAATCTTTGGATCATTAATGTAATCTATGAACTCTTTTAATTCCGGATTTATTGTTCCTTCAGTTCCAGCAGTATTTACGAATATGCTCTCAGTACCATCACCAAGTTCTTTGTAATTCCTCAGGTTGAGTTTTTTGAACCTCTCGACATACTGACCTTCACCAAAGAGATCAAACCCACAAATGAAGATCTCAAATGAATCTGGTATTTCCGAATAATATTCGCCCTTGCCAAGGAGCATCACATCCAGCTCCGCCTGGTAAAATCTGCTGCGCTTTGGAATATTATCTATGCGCCGGTTCTGCATCTCGACGTTGTATACCTTACCAGTTGCTCTTGCCAGTATATCAAGCCTTATCCCCTTACCGTCATAGACCGGGTTTACAGCCTTTTCCCTCTCGAGATACGTCAGTTTCTCAATTTCAAAACCCAGTATGCTCTCGAGCAGATTCCTGCACAGTTCGCTGTTCTCCTGAAACACCGTGCTGAACATGATGGTGTCGGTTATCCCCACATCATCAAAACACCTGCAGCTATTAACTTGTTCTTCCTTCACTTGCCTTCCTCCTTAATTATATTGAACTTGCCATATTGTTTCAATTACTTAGAGTGATTTGTTCGGGATGTCCGAATGAAAATAAGAATAGAAAGATATTTGATAAGAACAGCAGACAGAACGCCTGCCGTTCTCATAGATTACCATAGGCATGTGATTACAGCAACAAAAAAATTTTTGCATTTACCCAACAACCTTGCCGAAGACTTTGAAATCGCTGTTGACTGTTATGTGAATCGGGGAATACTTGTCACTGTTAAGAGAACTTAAAGATTGACCAGACTGGTCATTCTGTAAAACTTTGCAGTACGAATTACCATCGAGATAAAAAACACCGATATCACCGCTGCAAAGATCCTGGGTCTGCTGAACCCAGACAATCTGACCGTTTACAAAACGCGGCTCCATACTGTCTCCGTGGATCCTTACTCCGAAGGACGCACTATCTGGCACCTCATTCCCAACGTTTATTAAATCATAGTCGTCACTGTCGAGGAAATCACCGGTTCCTGCAGAAACTGGAAGAAGATATACGGGAAGAGTCCTGAATGGCGCAATGACCGTTCCTTCCTTAATTCTGTATTCACCGGAGATATTAAGGAGCCTTATATAATCCAGGGCTTTCTTTTTGCCATCATCGTTAAGATCTGACAATGGGTCGTCAGGATTGTGTCCTCCTATAAATTTATTATAGATGTCAGTTATTCCATATATTCTGCAGAGTGCCAGAAACTGCTCTGTGTTCGGAACAGCTACGCCACGCTCCCATGCGCTGACAGCGGAAAAACCTACATGTATTCCGTAACCATCAAGAGCTTTTGACACATCCTGTTGTTGAAGGCCTCTTTCTTTCCTGCAGTTCTGCAGTATCTTTCCGATTTTATTCATGTCAGTATGCCTTTCTGACGAAATGCCACTTAAAGAGAAGTTGATAATGCAAGGATCGTATGTCCTGACCACTTATTACAGAGTATATATGAATGCGACATGAAAAGCAACAAAAAATAAAATATAAATCGAATAAAGCGTAAAATATGTCTTGAATTCGAAATACAAACGAGCTATAATCGCCATACAGTGATCCATACGACATGGTGTATGGCACGGAGGATAAAAGGTGGGCACTGACAGGGTCATTCTACACAGCGATTGTAATTGCTTCTATGCGAGTGTGGAAATGCTGCATCGTCCGGAACTCAGAAATGTGCCGATGGCCGTCGGAGGTGATCCCGAGGCACGTCACGGAATAGTTCTAACGGCAAATTACCTTGCAAAGAAAAGAGGGGTCAAGACAGGAATGGCACTGTGGCAGGCTAGACAGGCCTGCCCGGGAATATGCTTCGTAAGGCCAAGAATGGGCCTGTATCTCAGGTTCTCACGGATGGCTCAGGAAATATATGATGATTACACGGACAGGATAGAACCATTTGGCATAGACGAATCGTGGCTTGACGTAACAGGAAGCGCAGGTATTAAGGGAGATGGGCTCAAGATAGCACAGGAGATAAGCGCCAGAATCAGGTCGGAGCTCGGAATCACAGTCAGCATAGGGGTTTCATTCAATAAAATATTTGCAAAACTTGGATCCGATTACAAAAAGCCAGATGCCATTACCACTATGGGAAGAGACGAGTACATGACAAAGGCGTGGCCACTTCCTGCGTCTGATCTTCTTTATGTCGGCAGGAGCACGAACAGAACTCTTTATAGAATGGGCATACTTACAATAGGTGATATTGCGCGCACGGAGCCGGAAATACTGCAGGGAAGCCTGGGTAAGATGGGACTGTTACTATGGCTGTTTGCAAATGGGAAGGATGATTCCACGGTAAAAGTCAAAGGGGAATCAGCATCCGTAAAGTCAGTGGGCAACAGTATGACTACGCCAAGAGATCTTGAAACAAATGAAGAAGTTAAGATAATTATGTATGTTTTGTCTGAAAGTGTAGCTGCGAGGCTTAGGGAGAACGGGTTCAGGTGCAGGACGATAGAAATCAGTGTAAGGGATAATGGGTTATATTCATTTACAAGGCAGATAAAACTCAGGAATGTAACAAATATAACAACTGAGATAGCTGAGACAGGATACAGGCTTTTCCTTAAGAATTATAACTGGGAGCATCCGATAAGAAGCGTTGGAATTCGGGGAGCAGATCTGGTAACTGATATTTACTGCGAACAGATGGATCTTTTCTGCGATTACAGATACCGCGATAAACAGATGAAGGCGGATCAGACAGTAGATGATATAAGAAGGCGGTTTGGATTTTATAGCGTGAAACGCGGTCTGATGGTTAAGGACGAGGGTCTATCCGGGGTGAATGCGAAGGAAGATCACACGGTGCATCCAAAAGGATATTTTACATGATGGATTCGAGGTGCAGGTATGGACAGCAGAAAAGCTTATGTGGAAGTAAAGGCATTGTTCACGAAAGACGGCGAACTGAAACCAACAGCTATCATATGGGGCGATGGACACGAGTATGAGATCCAGAGGATCACAGATAAAAGGAGGGCGGCCAGTCTCAAGGCGGGAGGTGCCGGGATGCGGTATACATGTGTCATAGACGGACGGGAGAGCCACTTGTATTATGAAGACAATAATCAATGGTTCGTGGAAGCGAATGTTTAAGAAAACACAGAATGCATTGTGGTTTATATGGCGGTATAATGCATAGGTAAAGATTTCAACTGTATAAAAAAGGAGCTTACATAAAATCATGAAAGAGCACATAAGCAGGGACGACGCTGTTAAGCTGTTAAAGAAATACAATAAAGATGCGTTCCACCTTCATCACGCATATACCGTTGAGGGTGTAATGAGATGGTATGCAAAAGAATACGGGTATGGTGAAGATGAGGACTTCTGGGGCATTGTAGGACTTCTCCACGACGTCGATTTTGAAATGTATCCTGATCAGCACTGCGTAAAGGCTGTTGAGATACTGCGCGAAGGCGGGGTCGGAGAGGACATGATCCACGCGGTCGTCAGCCATGGCTATGGTCTTGTTGCTGACGTGAAACCTGAGCATGAAATGGAAAAGATTCTGTTCGCTACAGATGAACTCACAGGGCTAATAGGAGCGGCTGCTCTGATCCGCCCTTCAAAAAGCGTTAAGGATATGGAACTGAAGTCAGTCAAGAAGAAGTTCAAGACTCCGAGTTTTGCCGCAGGCTGCTCAAGACAGGTAATAGAGCAGGGCGCGGAAATGATGGGAATAAGCCTTGATGATCTTATAAGCAAAACTATACTGGCCATGCGTTCCTGCGAAGATACAGTGCTTGAATATGACAAGTCATAGTTAATACACATCAGGCAGGCCGCGCATGAGTCACGAATAGTCAGGCAGTGCTCATATATAAGCGTTTACAGTGAGAAGAGCAGGATAACAACGCCGAGAACGACAAGTACAACGCCGACGACTCTGTTGAGGGTCTTGGCGGGTGCCTTATTTGCGAAGACGGCAGCAATTCTGGCCCAAATAAGTGTGAAAACAACACACAGGATAAGAATCAGCGGATCTGGGAGACCTCCCAGTGCAAAATGAGAGACTGCACCGGTGAATGCTGTAAATGCCATGACGAATACACTTGTTCCGACAGCGGTCTTCAGCTCATAACCGAGCACAGATGTGAGTATGAGTAGCATCATCATTCCGCCGCCAGCACCGACAAAGCCGCATATAAGGCCGATTACTGCACCACAGATTATGGATTGGAGTACTCTTTTCTTCACGGAACATTTCTGAGAATTTTCTTTTGTAGTCAGAACGGGTTTGACTATAAATTTAACACCCAGAAGAAAAGTCATGAATGTCGAAAAGCCACCCATTGTCGTTGAAGGGACGAGACTTGAAATATAGCTGCCGACCACAGTGAATGCAAGTACACTCAGCATCATTATGATACCGTTCCTGATGTCAAGGTTCTTGTTCTTACCATAAGTGTAAGCGGAAACTGCACTTGCAAGAACATCTGATGACAGGGCAATTCCTACAGCAAGATATGGATCGACACCCAGAAATGTAATAAGCATGGGGCTTATGACTGCGGCAGCACTCATTCCGGCAAAACCTGTGCCGATACCTGCACCCATTCCGGCGAAGAATGTAACCAGTATCACTTTAAGAATATTCATTTGTAATTTATCCTTTCAGAATTTGATCAACGTTTGTATTTATTTTTTTCAGTGTAGATGAGAAAAATTTGCGGTCAGCCGCATCAATATTATTAAGCAATGCATTATAAAATTCCTTTTGCATATTTTGCCCGCTTTTTATTACAGGGTCAGCGGCATGGGTACATGCGAGCTTGAATTTTCTTCTGTCCCCATCAACAGGCAGACGTTCAACTAGTTTTTCGCGAACAAGTCTGTCAACATTAACGGATACAAGATTCGCTTTAATGTGTCTGATTTCAACAATATCTCTCGCCGAAGTATACTCGGGATTGTTCGCAAGAAACATGAGAATATCAAATGCTGTCTGCGGAAGACTGAATTTCACACACAGCGGCTTGCAGCATTTCTCATATGCAATCATTACGTTGTAATAGGATTCAATGTTATTCATTTGTATCTCCTGACTCTATCAGCATATAAACCTGAATGGTTCAAATGTGAATAGTTCATATTTGAACATTATAAGAGCACATCGTGGATTATTCAAGCTTTTTATCATTTAATCTTAAATGAAGGGAAATAGTGAGTTGAAACAGGCAGAAGAGATATTTGATGTAGTTGATGAAAACGGAGAACCGACAGGAGAGAAAGTGACGCGCTCCAAAGCACATGAAGAAGGAATACGCCACAGGACTTCACATGTCTGGATATTCAGGATGAATAATGGGAAGATAGAAGTGCTTCTGCAGAAGCGCTGCGCGGATAAAGATTCATTTCCGGGATGCTATGATATCTCAAGCGCCGGTCACATTCCGTCAGGGTCTGGATATGTTGCTTCGGCGTTGAGAGAGCTGAAAGAAGAACTTGGAATAGAAGCAACAATGGGCGAGCTGACAGACTGTGGTCTTAAGCGCCACTCATTTGAGAAAGAGTTTCACGGCAAAGTGTTTAGGGATAATCAGGTGAGCCGCGTGTTCATGTTGTGGCGTGATCTGGAACCGGAAGAGTTTGTGGTTCAAAAAGAAGAAATCTCCGAGGTAAGATGGTTTGGTTTTAGTAAATGTTATGATGCAGTGAGGGAAAATGCAATTCCGAACTGCATCGATCTTTCGGAGCTCGATATGCTGAAAAGAAAACTGGATGAATTCACGCGCCGTGAAAGGTGACAGATGCTATAACTGCAGCAGCCCTGACAGGATATGTCGTGGTCTCAGTGTGTTGTGGAGAGCACCTTTAGGCTCTGAATATGAAGCGATATTGATTCACGAAAATCTGGGATACTGATTTTTGCCCGGAATAATTTAGCAACAGAACATGGAGCTGCCTTGAAAATCTCGATACTTACGGTATGCCCTGAATGTCTGAATGGTTTTGAAAACTGGCCAAATACGGCACATGCCATCAGCAACGGAGCACTAGAACTCAATATTGTTGACATCAGGAAATACGCAGGTGGAAGTTTTCGCCATGTGGATGACTCGCCTTTCGGTGGCGGAGCCGGCTGCGTTCTGCGTGCAAAACCAATATTGGATGCAGTGAATGATTTACGCGGCGCAAAGGAATCAGAGGCAATATCAAAGTCGGCTGATCCGTATGTGGTTCTCCTTTCTCCCTCAGGCAGAGTCTACAATCAGGAGATAGCCCACGATTTAGCCGGGAAGAAGCATCTGGCTCTCGTCTGCGGTCATTATGAGGGAGTAGATGCGAGAATCATGCCGGACATGGATGACGTGATTTCAATAGGAGACTATGTTCTGTCCGGGGGAGAACCGGCAGCAGAAGTTTTGGCGGATTCCGTTATAAGACTTCTTGATGGCGTCATCAAAAAGGAAAGTACAAGGGAAGAATCATTTGAGGACGGACTTCTTGAGTGCCCGCAGTATACGCAACCGGCGAGCATTGATATGTGCGCAGGGAACGTTCCTGAGGTGCTCCTGTCAGGAGACCACGAACGCATCAGAAAATGGAGACGTCAGCAGTCGCTGCTACTTACATTGAAGAACAGACCGGATCTGATAGAACGGGCCAGAGCTGACGGCAGGCTGTCTGATGAAGATGAGGATTTCTTATTGCGGGCAAGAGAACAACTGATGCGCTAATAGTTCAAACATGGGAGGACAAACATTTGCTTCATATCGGCTGTCATTTATCAAGTTCAAACGGGTATCTTGCGATGGGGAAAGAGGCATTGTCCCTTGGAGCTGATACTTTTGCGTTCTTTACAAGAAATCCACGCGGCGGAAATGCAAAACCGATGGATATAAATGACGCGGAAAGCCTTATGGATCTTCTTAAAGACCATAATTTTGCACCACTCGTCGCCCATGCGCCATATACATATAATCTTTGCTCTGATAAAGAGAGCATCTGCGAATTTGCACATCGTTCGATGAAGGAAGACCTGCAGCGTCTTGAGTATCTGCCGGGCAACTATTACAACTTTCATCCTGGAAGTCAAATGAAACAGGGATCTGACACCGGGATCGTAATGATCTCGTATGCCTTGAACGACATCCTTTGGGAAGATATGCATACGACAGTCCTCCTTGAGACAAT
>JAQWCI010000092.1 GCA_028706005.1 Lachnospiraceae bacterium | reverse complement strand
TCATTTCCCGGAAGGTAATATCTGCAGAAACTTAGCATAGATAACAAGTTTGGGCACTTCGTGCTAAGTTTTCAGAGGAAGATATCATTTCCCGGAAGGTAATATCTGCAGAAACTTAGCATAGATAGCAAGTTTGGGCACTTCGTGCTAAGTTTTCAGAGGAAGACCAATATTTCGCGGAAAATGTGCCAGCCAGAGAGCTTCGAAGTGAGCTTCGAAGTGTGATATTTATCAATATAGCATTGCATTTTATTGGCATGTGCGATATTATATCAGAAATCAAACGAGTGTATTATTGTATACACGGATTTGACAGAATACAGAGGAGAACGGGACTGAGATACAGAATTCTGCCTCGTTCAATACAAATGGAGGATATTATGAAAAATTACAGAAAGGTTTTAGGACTTACACTTGCAGCTACTATGGCTGTGGGAATGCTTGCAGGCTGCGGAAGCACAGCTACAGGCGACACAGCAACATCGCAGACAGCTGACAGCGCTGCATCGAGTGCAGACGCAGCTACCTCAACAGCAGCAGAGGGCGGCACATTCAAGATCGGTGTCATCGGGCCTCTTACAGGCGCTGCTGCAGCTTATGGTTCAGCAGTTGCAAACGCAGCACAGATCGCTGTTGACGAGATCAACGCTGCAGGCGGAATGAATGGTTATCAGGTAGAGCTCAAGAGCGAAGATGATGAGCTTGATTCCACAAAGTCTGTCAATGCTTACAATACACTGAAGGACTGGGGCATGCAGTTCCTGCTCGGCTCAGTCACATCAGGCTGCTCTATCGCAGTAAGTGAAGAGACAAAGAATGACAACATGTTCCAGCTTACACCTTCAGGATCAGCTGTTGACTGCGTCAAGTATGACAACGCTTTCCGTGTATGCTTCTCAGATCCTGCACAGGGCACTGCTTCAGCTCAGTACATCGGAACACACAAGCTCGCAGACAAGGTCGGCGTTATCTATGACAGTTCAGATGTTTATTCAAGCGGTATCTATCAGTCATTTGAGACAGAAGCTGCTAATCAGGGCTTTGAAATAGTTTCAGCAGAGGCATTTACATCTGATAACAAGACAGACTTCTCTGTACAGCTCCAGAAAGCAAAAGATGCAGGAGCAGAACTTGTTTTCCTGCCTATCTATTACACAGAAGCTTCACTTATCCTGGCTCAGGCCAACACAATGGATTATAAGCCTACATTCTTCGGATGTGATGGCATGGATGGTATCCTCAGTGTTGAGAACTTTGATACAAGCCTCGCTGAAGGTCTGATGCTTCTTACACCTTTCTCAGCTGATGCTACAGATGATCTTACAGTAAACTTTGTAAAAGCTTACGAAGACAAGTATAATGGAGAAGTTCCGAACCAGTTCGCAGCTGATTCTTATGATGGTGTATATGCTATCAAGGCAGCTATCGAAAAGGCCGGAATTACACCTGATATGAGCATTTCAGATATCTGTGAAGGCATGAAGACGGCTATGACGCAGATCTCAGTAGACGGACTTACTTCTTCAGCAATCACATGGGATGCATCAGGTGAGCCTACAAAGGAGCCAAAGGCTGTTGTTATCAAAGACGGCGCTTACGCTCTTGCTGAGTAATCATGATTTCGTTACTGGCGAATTACTCATGACGGAGAACATGCATATACGGTTTTCTGAATTCTGTAAGTCAGTTTTATATTGAGTTTGTTTTAAATCAATGATTACCAAAAGAGGGCACCATTAGTGGCTTGCCTTCTTTTGGATTATTACATATAAGACATTTTTATGGGGGTATTCAACATGCTTAGCTTCCTGAATTATTTCATCAGCGGACTGAGTCTCGGCAGTATTTACGCGATAATCGCACTCGGCTATACCATGGTTTATGGCATTGCCAAAATGCTGAACTTCGCGCACGGCGACTTCATAATGATAGGCTGCTATATGATCTTTACTATCGTATCGACCATGGGTCTTCCGCCTGTTGCCGGTATTATTGTCGCTGTGATCGTCTGCACGATCCTCGGTGTGACTACAGAAAAAGTGGCCTACAAGCCGCTTCGCGGTGCTTCGTCACCGCTTGCTGTGCTCATAACCGCAATAGGTGTCAGCTACCTGCTCGAAAACGCAGCGCTTCTTATCTTCGGAGCTGATACCAAGTCTTTCACATCTGTCATAAGCTGGAGCGGCATAACGTTGGCCGGCGGACAGCTGAAGATTCAGGGAGTAACAATTGTTACTATCGCAGTAAGTCTTCTTATACTTGTTTTCCTGCAACTCTTTGTCCACAAAACAAAAGAAGGCCAGGCCATGCTCGCAGTCTCACAGGACCGCGGCGCTGCCACTCTTATGGGCATAAATGTCAACAAAACAATTTCCATTACCTTTGCTATCGGTTCAGCGCTTGCTGCCATTGCAGGAGCTCTGCTGTGCTCGGCTTACCCGTCACTTACTCCGTATACAGGCGCTATGCCAGGTATAAAGGCATTTGTGGCCGCAGTTCTCGGAGGTATCGGGTCAATTCCGGGCGCAATGATAGGCGGACTTGTATTGGGCATCATTGAGATACTGTCGAGAACTTATATTTCGTCCCAGCTTTCGGACGCAATTGTTTTCAGTATCCTGATCATTGTTCTGCTGGTCAAGCCTACAGGAATCCTTGGAAAGAATATTCAGGAAAAAGTATAAATTCATGGAGTCTCATATGCGGAAAACTCAGAAGAAAACACTTATAACCTATGCCATAGTAATAATTGCATACATAATTCTGGAAATATTCATGAAGGCCGGTCTGATGTCGAGTCATCTTAAGGGTCTTCTGGTGCCGATGGTCTACTACGCGATAGCTGCTGTAGCACTTAATCTTTGCGTCGGCATACTGGGAGAGCTGAGTCTCGGACACGCAGGATTCATGTGCGTCGGAGCCTTTTCGAGCGCGATAGTTTCACAGCTTCTGTCCGGTGCCATACCGGATGCGCTGCGCTTCATTCTCGCTCTTATCATCGGAGTCGTAATATCAGCGCTGTTCGGAATGCTGATCGGCATACCTGTTTTGCGGCTTAACGGTGATTACCTGGCGATCGTCACACTGGCGTTCGGCGAGATCATTAAGAATATTCTCAATTCGATATATCTCGGAGTAGATTCGGCAGGAGTTCATTTGTCACTGAAGAGCCAGATGGCGCTGGGGCTTGCAGATGACGGGAAAGTCCTGATAAACGGTGCAATGGGCATAACAGGAACGCCGCAGGATTCGAATTTCACTATTGCGATCGTCGTGCTCCTGATCTCACTTTTCATAGTACAGAACATGATAGATTCCAGAGACGGAAGAGCCATCATGTCGATACGTGATAACAGGATCGCATCGGAATCGGTAGGAATCAACATCACCAAATACAAGATGACAGGTTTTGTCGTCTCTGCGGCAATAGCAGGTGCGGCAGGCGTTCTGTTCTCACACAACATAGCTACAATGCAGGCTACAAGCCAATATTTCGGTTATAACGTCTCAATAATGATTCTTGTTTACGTCGTCCTCGGCGGAATAGGAAATATCCGCGGTTCAGTCATAGCGGCATGCATCCTCTATCTGCTGCCTGAGCTGCTCAGAGGCCTCAACAAATACAGAATGCTCATTTATTCAATAGTCCTTATCGTGATGATGATAATCAACTGGTCACCGGCACTTCGGGATAAGAGAGACAAGCTCAGGAAAAAACTCATGAAGGGAGCAGGTCATGGCGCTGCTTGAAGTAACAAATCTCAGCATCACATTCGGCGGCCTCAGGGCTGTCGACAATTTCAATCTGACAATGGAAAAGGGCGAACTCTATGGACTCATAGGGCCGAACGGAGCCGGCAAAACTACTGTCTTCAATTTACTTACCGGTGTTTATAAAGCTGATGAAGGTCTTATTAAGCTTGACGGTCTTGATATCACAGGCCACAGGACTGCAGAGATCGACCGCGACGGAATTGCCAGGACTTTCCAGAACATAAGACTTTTCAAAGATTTGCCCGTCATAGATAACGTCAAAGTCGGACTTCATAATCAATTCAACTACAGCACGGCGGAAAGTATGCTTCACTGTGGAAGATATCACAAGGTCGAAAAGGAAATGGATGAAGAGGCAATGAAGCTCCTGGGGGTATTTGATCTTGATAAAGAGCGCGATTACCTCAGCGCCAATCTTCCTTACGGCAAACAGAGAAAGCTCGAGATAGCAAGAGCAATGGCCACAAAGCCGAAGCTTCTTCTGCTCGATGAACCGGCAGCCGGCATGAATCCCAATGAGACTGCGGAGCTTATGGAGACCATACAGCTAATAAGAGATAAATTCGATATGACGATCCTTCTTATTGAGCATGACATGAAGCTTGTTTCCGGAATATGTGAGAAGCTGACAGTGCTCAATTTTGGCCGCATTCTTGCTCACGGCGATACAAAGGATGTGCTGGCAAACCCGGAAGTAATAAAAGCTTATATCGGAGAATGAACAGGATCTGATCTGCAGGCACAGGAAACAGATGTCGTGCACAAAATGTAAAAAAGAGGTATGTTATGGCTCTTCTTGAAGTTAAGGACTTAAGCGTATATTACGGTGTCATACAGGCACTTAAAGGAATCTCATTCAGCGTTGACAAGGGCGAGATAGTCGCACTCATCGGCTCGAACGGTGCAGGCAAAACAACCACTCTCCACACACTTTCGGGACTCCTTAAACCTGAGAGCGGCGAGATCATCTACAAAGATGTGAACATCGCGAAGATACCAGGCAACAAGATAGTCACGATGGGAATGGCACAGGTTCCTGAGGGAAGACGTGTTTTCGCTGAACTTTCTGTGGCAGGAAATCTTAAGCTTGGTGCTTATACGAGAAAAGATAAGGCGGAGATAAATGATTCGCTCGCAGCTGTATATGACAGATTCCCGAGACTTAAGGAACGTCAGAAACAGGTGGCAGGAACTTTATCAGGCGGCGAACAGCAGATGCTGGCAATGGGAAGAGCTCTCATGAGCCATCCTGACATCATCCTTATGGATGAGCCATCAATGGGCTTATCGCCTATACTTGTTAATGAGATCTTTGATATAATTCAATCAGTAAATAAAGATGGCACGACGGTCCTTGTTGTTGAGCAGAACGCCAAGAAAGCGCTCTCGATCGCGAACAGAGCATATGTTCTTGAAACAGGTTCAATAGTAAGAGAAGGCGTTGCATCTGATCTTCTTAATGATGACTCAATAAGAAAAGCATATCTTGGAGAATAATAAATCTGAAAATTATGCTGATGCATAATTTCAGACTGACAGGTGGACAAAATGAAGAAGAATATTGTCATTACAATTGCGCGTCAGTATGGTTCAGGCGGAAGAACAGTCGGCGAGATGCTCGCAGATGAGCTGGGAATTCATTATTATGATCATGAACTCATGAAGCTCGCTGCTGATGAATCGGGAATATCAGAGCAGCTTTTCGTTCAGGCTGATGAGAATGTTTCTTCTAAGAATCCGTTCCTTGCGGGCGTGATCAAGAGCGTATATAACGGAGAGATTCTTCCTCCGGAGAGCAACGATTTCACAAAGATGGAGAACCTCTTCAATCTGCAGGCCGCTGTCATAAGAAAGCTTGCTGATACGGAGTCATGTGTGATAATAGGACGTGCGGCGAATTTTGTTTTGAAAGATTACGATAATGCTGTGCGTGTGTTTGTTCATGCACCGAATGATTTTCTTATGGAGCAGGCGGCGATGAAACAGCCGATGCGCGGGAAAGAGCTCGAGAAGTTCATCGAGAAGACTGACGGCAGGAAGGTCGCCTATTACAAGTATTACACTGGCGGGGAATGGGACGATGCAAGAGGATATGATCTCTGTCTTGATTCGTCCAAGCTCGGATTCAGGAAATGCGCTGATGAAATAAAGGCATATATCAAAGTAAGGTTCGGTGATGACATCTTCGAGAAATAAAAGAAAAAAGAAGAGCTTATATTCAATTAAGGCACAGTTTATTTCTGTTTTTGCACTTCTGATGATAATTACCATTGTCATGTGTCTTGTGCTTAACGCGACACTGCTTGGCAGGTATTATCAGTCTCAGAAAAAGGCTGCTCTTGAGAAAACATATTATAATCTCAATGCAGCGGCCAGCTCCGGAGATATCACAGGTGATGATTTTGATCTCCAGCTTCAAAAGGCAGTCAGCCGGGAGAACGTTGACGTCATTGTGCTCGATCCGGATTCCAAAACGATCAAATCATATTCGATGGACACAGAGCAGATGATCAGAAGATTATATGATAATCTTCTGGGCGTAAATCAGTCTATTTCTGATGAGGACGCCAGGGCTCTGGAAGACGAGTCTGTCACAAGTGAGGAAAGCGCCACTACAACAACATATGTCATAGGTGTGCTGGACGATGAAGATAATTATACTATTCAGTTAGTTCTGGACAGGCGCACAAAAATGCGCTTTATGGAAATGTGGGGCACTCTTGACAATGGCTATTTCTTCCTGCTTCGGACAGGAATAGAGAGCATATCTAACAGCGCCGATACAGCTAACAGATTCTTTGTTTTCATAGGAATAATCAGCACTGTTGCAGGTGTGCTGGCGGCATGGTATATAGCAGGGCGTATGACAAAACCTATTCTGGAGCTGACAGCAGTTTCAGATCGTATGAAGCATCTTGATTTCAGCGCCAAATACACAGGTAAAGACCGCACTGAGATAGCAAAACTCGGTGCTAATATCAATGAGATGTCTGATACTCTTGAGACAACGATTTCAGAGCTGAAGACTGCAAACAACAAGCTGCAGGAAGATATCCAGAAGAAGGAAGAGATCGACAACATGCGCAAGGAGTTCCTTTCGAACGTAACGCATGAACTGAAGACACCGATCGCTCTTATTCAGGGATATGCCGAGGGACTTGAAGACTGTGTAAATGATGATCCGGCAGATCGTGATTATTATGCATCAGTTATAGTAGATGAGGCCGGAAAGATGAATGCAATGGTCCAGAAGCTTCTGGCACTCAACCATCTCGAGTTCGGCGCTGAGACTGTCAATATGGAACGATTCAATATCATCGATCTCATCAGCCGTTATCTGCAGTCCGCAACACTTCTTGCTGATAAAAAAGATGTGAAAGTAAGATTCCCTCAGGAAGACCAGGAAATAATGGTATGGGCTGATTCATTTCTTGTTGAGGAGGTTTTTGCCAATTATTTCTCAAATGCCTGCAACCATGTAGAGGCTATAAAGGATGAAAAAGTCATTGATATAAATGTAGTCCCAGATGATATCAGCAACTCTGTCAGAATATCTGTTTTCAACACCGGGCTGCCTATACCTGAAGATTCTCTTTCTCATATTTGGGAAAAATTTTACAAGGTGGATAAGGCGAGGACACGCGCTTACGGTGGATCAGGTATAGGTCTTTCCATAGTTAAGGCTACAATGGATCTGATGCACAGAGAATATGGTGTTAAGAATTATGATAATGGCGTAGAGTTCTGGATGGAACTCGAAAAAGATAAAGAAAAGACATGAGGACTTGTTTTGAACAATATTGCTGTGATTGATTATGATGCGGGAAATATAAGAAGTGTTCTGAATGCCCTTAAAAATCTCGGGCAGAGTGCGATCCTTACAGGGGATCGCAGTGAGATCCTTTCTGCGGAACGTGTCATACTCCCGGGTGTCGGCTCATTCGGCGATGCCATGTCAAAACTTGAAAATTACGGACTTATTGATGTCATCCATGATGTCTGTGACAGTGGAACGCCGCTCCTTGGCATATGTCTCGGGCAGCAGCTGCTTTTCGATTCAAGCGAGGAAAGCCCTGGTGTCAAAGGTCTCGGCATCATCAGGGGAACATGCACGCGGATACCGGATGGCACAAATGAAGAGGGTACTGTCAGGAAGATACCGCAGATCGGATGGAATGATCTGAGTTATCCGGAAACAGAATCAAATTGTGAAGGCAGACTTTTCAAAGGTGTGCCGGAGCATTCATTTGTGTATTTTGTCCATTCATATTGTGTCGTACCTAAGGACCAATCTGTAATTAAGGCAACGACGCAGTATGGAATGACTATAGCGGCATCTGTTGAGCAGGGCAATGTTTTTGCCTGCCAGTTCCATCCTGAGAAGAGCTCTGATACAGGGCGGAAGATTCTCGAGAACTTTCTGACAATCCCAAAGTCATCAGTTAAGGAGGCAGGGCGGTAAATATGCTTACAAAGAGAATCATACCCTGTCTTGATGTAAAGGACGGCAGGGTCGTAAAGGGTGTCAACTTCGTCAATCTGCGCGATGCCGGAGATCCGGTGGAGTGCGGAGAGATATATTCAAGAGAAGGCGCGGACGAACTTGTTTTCCTTGATATTACAGCTACGAGCGATGCCAGAAACACAGTGGCAGATATGGTTCGCCGCGTGGCTGAAAGGGTCTTCATTCCGTTCACAGTAGGCGGCGGGATCAGGACAGTAGATGATATGAAAGCAATCCTCCGGGAGGGTGCCGACAAGATTTCCGTGAATTCGGCTGCTCTCAATCGTCCGGAGCTCATAAAAGAAGGCGCAGATCATTTTGGCCGTCAATGCATTGTCGTAGCAATAGATGCGAGGAAAAGGCGCCAGCATCGCGACGGGTCGCAGTTTGAGAATGGAGAGAAATGGAAGCCTGAAGATGGCTGGACAGTCTTCAGAAGCGGCGGACGGATCGATACAGGAACAGATGCCATCGAGTGGGCGGAGAGAACCTGCGATCTCGGAGCCGGTGAACTTCTTGTCACGAGCATGGACTGCGATGGCACCAAAGCCGGTTATGACATCGATCTGACAAGAACTATTTCAGAAAAGACAGGTGTCCCCATAATTGCATCGGGCGGAGCAGGGACAAAAGAACATTTTTACGATGTGTTGACTGAGGGAAAAGCTGACGCGGCGCTTGCAGCATCACTGTTCCACTATAGAGAACTCAGCATAGAAGAAGTCAAAACATACCTTAAGGAACGTGGAATTCCTGTGAGGGCATAAATAAAGGAGTATGTATTCATGGAATATAAATTTGATGATCTTGAGATCGGCGCAAAGCCGGTAATTCACTATTTTGAGGAGATATCAGCGATCCCGCACGGGTCAGGCAACACTAAAGGGATAAGCGATTATCTTGCAGGTTTTGCAAAAGAGCATGGCCTTCGGCATATTCAGGACAGAGCAGGCAATGTGATCATTTTCAAAAATGCTTCAAAAGGCGCTGAGAAATCTGCAACACTGATCCTGCAGGGCCACATGGATATGGTGTGTGAGAAAGAAGCCGATGTCTCAATAGATATGGAAAAAGAGCCCATCTCACTTCAGCTTGATG
>JAQWCI010000091.1 GCA_028706005.1 Lachnospiraceae bacterium | reverse complement strand
CCGAACCAGAAACCTTCACGTGTATATATGGAAAACGGCGGAGAGCTGCCGTTCACAGTACGTAACGGACGTCCCGGATATATAAATCTTCTTGATGCTTTCAATGGCTGGCAGCTTGTAAAGGAATTGAAGAAAGCAACAGGCAGACCGGCAGCTACTTCGTTCAAACATGTTTCGCCGGCAGGGGCAGCAATCGGTCTGCCGCTCAGCGATGTCGAGAAAAAGATATACTGGGTGGACGACAGTTTTGACCTGAGCCCGCTTGCATGCGCATATGCAAGGGCCCGCGGCGCTGACCGTATGTCATCATTCGGGGATTTCATTTCTCTTTCGGATGTCTGCGACGAGAGCACGGCAAAACTCATCCAGCACGAGGTCTCCGACGGAGTCATCGCTCCCGGTTACACAGATGAAGCAATCGCTATTCTTTCTCAGAAGAAAAAGGGCAATTACTGCATCCTTGAGATAGATCCGGAGTATGTGCCTGAAAAGAGCGAGAAGCGCCAGGTCTTCGGCGTGACTTTCGAGCAGGGCAGGAACGAGCTCAAGATCGACGATGAACTTTTTGCAAATATTGTAACGAATAATAAGAATCTTACAGCGGCGGCACGCGACGATCTCGCAATCGCGATGATCACACTCAAGTACACACAGTCTAATTCAGTCTGCTACGTAAAAGGCGGACAGGCAATCGGCATCGGAGCAGGGCAGCAGTCGAGAATTCACTGCACGAGACTTGCAGGGAGTAAAGCCGACAACTGGTATCTGCGTCAGAGCCCGCAGGTAATGGGACTTCCTTTCAAGGAAGGACTTGGCAGAGCCGACAGAGACAATTCAATCGATCTCTACATGGGTGAGGACTATATGGATGTCCTTGCGGACGGGAAATGGCAGAACTTCTTCACAAAGAAGCCGTATGTTTTCACGGCCAGTGAGAAGAGAGCATGGCTTGACGGCAACACTGATGTTTCGCTTGGATCTGATGCATTCTTCCCGTTCGGCGACAACATCGAGCGCGCATTCAGGAGCGGCGTTAAGTATGTGGCAGAGCCCGGCGGCAGCATCAGGGATCAGAACGTGATCGATGCCTGCAACGCGCATGACATGGTCATGTGCTTCACCGGAATCAGACTGTTCCATCATTAATCAGGGCAAAAGATAATGCTAATGCATGGTCTTTGCCTGCAGGATTGCAGCCAGGATCTGGCCGCGCATGATGAGATATATAGAGGATTAGTATGAGAATAGGCAGCGGTTATGATGTTCACAGGCTTGCCGAGGGCAGAAAACTGATACTCGGTGGCGTAGAAATTCCATATGAGAAGGGACTGCTCGGTCATTCGGATGCAGATGTACTGCTGCATGCTATAATGGATGCACTTCTCGGCGCTGCGGCGCTCGGAGACATCGGCAAGCTATTCCCCGATAACGACCCGGCCTATGAGGGCGCTGACTCGATAAAACTCACGCAGAAAGTGGGCAGAGTCATTCGAGAGAACGGGTATGAGATCGAGAATGTAGATTCAACTGTAGTCGCGCAGGCTCCGAAGCTGAGACCATATATTGATACAATGAGAGAAAATATTGCCAGGGCTCTTGGAATAGACATCAGCCAGGTGAGTGTAAAGGCGACGACTGAGGAGCATCTCGGCTTCACCGGCAGCGGCGAGGGAATCGCCGCGCAGGCAGTTGTGCTGCTTAGAATCAAAGATAGTTTTACATGAGGTGATGCAAACAATGGAAATTTTCAATGATCTTTCAAAACAAAAGGAAGAATTCAAGCCGATAACACCGGGAGAGGTGAAGATGTATGTGTGCGGACCGACTGTGTACAATCTCATTCATATCGGTAACGCAAGGCCTATGATCTTCTTTGATACGGTGCGCAGATATTTTGAATATCGCGACTACAGGGTGAATTTTGTTTCGAACTTTACGGATGTCGATGACAAGATCATTAAGAAGGCTAACGAAGAAGGCGTTGATCCAAGCGTGATTTCTGAGCGCTACATCAAAGAATGCAAGGCTGACATGGCTTCCCTCAATGTCCTTCCGGCAACTGTACACCCACAGGCGACACAGGAAATTCAGGGCATGATCGACATGATCACGAAACTGATTGACAAAGGTTTTGCCTATGTTGCGGCCGATGGCACTGTTTACTACCGCACGCGCAAATTCAGGGAATACGGCAAACTTTCACACAAGAATATCGACGATCTCAGGAGCGGAGAGCGGACGCTGCTCGTGACCGGTCAGAATCAGAAGGAAGACCCGCTCGATTTTGTGCTCTGGAAACCTAAGAAAGAGGGCGAGCCTTACTGGGAGTCACCGTGGTGCCAGGGCAGACCAGGCTGGCACATAGAGTGCTCGGTCATGAGCAAACGTTACCTCGGCGACACGATGGACATTCATGGTGGCGGAGAGGATCTGATATTCCCGCATCACGAGAATGAGATTGCACAGTCGGAAGCAGCTAATGACGCGCCTTTCTCACACTATTGGATGCACAATGCTTTCCTGAATATTGACAACCACAAGATGAGCAAGTCGGCAGGAAATTTCTTCACGGTCCGCGATATCGAGAAGCAGTATGACCCACAGGTGCTCAGATATTTCATGCTCACGGTTCAGTACAGGAGTCCGCTGAATTTCAGCCGTGATCTTATGGAAGCAGCCAAAACATCATACGAGCGTATATGCAATTGCGCCGCGAATCTCACGTATCTCCTTGAGAGAAAAGGCGTTCAGGCGTCAGAAATCCCGGGCGCTGTGACAGATGAGAGGGCGGCCGCGGATCTGATGAAGACCGGCGTGACGCTCGGCGCCAATGCCGGGATGTCTTCAGAAGAATCGGCAAAACTTGCGGAAGCTGATGCTTACAGAGTCAACTTCGAGAAGGCAATGGACGATGACTTCAACACAGCCGATGCCATATCAGCTTGTTTTGACCTTGTAAAATGGATCAACATTAATGTGAATGAAAATTCAGGCGTCGCATTCATGGAGACGCTTCTCAGTGAATTGAAAACACTCACAGGCATTCTGGGTCTTGTCATCGAGAAGGACAAGGCAGCGGATAACGACGACCTTGCATCCTACGTTGACGGCAAGATCGCTGAACGTCAGGCGGCCAGAAAAGCAAAGGATTTTGCAAAGGCGGATGCCATAAGAGACGAGCTGAAAGAAAAGGGTATCGTACTCGAGGACACCAAAGACGGCGTGAAGTGGAAAAAGGTATAATGTGGCGCTGACTTCACAGTACGATTGGCTGGCCTGCTAAGCTCAGCACCCGGGTAATTATCATGAATAATGAACTGATTAATGAGTACTTCCCCAATGAGAATAACAGAGAAGTTGATCTGCGCACATACTCCCCGCTGACGCTTGCGTTCATCGGGGATGCTGTGTTTTCACTGATAATAAGGGACATTGTCGTGCGTCAGGGCAACAGACCGCCGGAGAAGCTTCACAAGCTGACATCAAAGTATGTATGCGCCGGTGCACAGGCAAGGATCGGCAAAACTTTACTCGATATGGATGTGCTCAGCGATGACGAGAGGGATGTCTACAGACGTGGCAGAAATGCTAACCCGAACCATAAAGCCAAGAACGCGACTGAGGACGATTACCTTGAGGCCACAGCACTTGAGGCACTTTGCGGGTGGCTATATCTGCGGGGTGAGAATGAGAGATTGCTGGAACTGGTGAGCAAGGGAATGGGGCAAACGCACTTCGCATGATTTATTGGGAAAGACAATCTGATACATACAGGAGGATATTGTGAAAGATAATAAGAATAATATGACAGGAAAGACTGATGAGGTAAAAAATGCCGGCGATGTTTCTGATTCAGGAACAAATGATCAGCAAACTTCAGCAACAGGTGAAGAGGATTCACTTATCATAGAAGGACGCAATGCTGTAATCGAGGCGCTCCGCGCGGGACGCACGATAGACAGGCTATACATACTCGACGGCAGCCATGAAGGTCCGGTCATGACGATCAAGCGCGAGGCGGCAAAACACAATATAGTCACCAGGTTCGTGACGAAAGAGCGTCTTGATCAGATGTCTGAGACGGGTCATCATCAGGGCGTAATAGCACACGCGGCAGCATATCACTACGGCGACATTGAGGATCTGTTTGCGAAAGCAGCTGAGAAAAAGGAAGACCCATTCTTCATACTTCTTGACAATATTGAAGATCCGCATAACCTGGGTGCTATAATCCGTACGGCAAACATTGTCGGTGCGCAGGGCGTCATAATTCCAAAAGACAGAGCAGTCGGCCTTACGGCGACAGTTGCCAAGGCTTCTGCAGGCGCACTTAATTACACACCGGTAGTGAAGGTCACGAATATCGGAACATCGATAGAAGAACTCAAGAAGCGCGGAATGTGGTTCGTCTGCGCAGACATGGACGGAGAGCCTATGTCAAAACTTAATCTAAAGGGTCCCATCGGACTTGTTATAGGTGCCGAGGGCAGTGGAGTATCAAGACTTGTTAAGGAAAAATGCGACATGACAGCGGCTATTCCGATGCGCGGCGAGATCGACTCACTCAATGCTTCAGTGGCGACAGGCGTGCTCGCCTATGAAATCCTGAGACAGAGGGAAATGTAATACAATGATATACAATATATGTCTGATGTCATATTAAACATTGCAATATTAATACAATAGCCGTATTATAGTGTAATAGAGCAAAGGGGGTGAGTGTATGCCGCAGGCAACAGTAACAGCAAGAGTGGATGAAAAAGACAAAAAAGAATTTGATGAGTTTTGTTCGGATGTTGGATTAAATACATCCACTGCAATTAATCTATATATCAAAACTGTATTACGGGAGAAACGCATACCGTTTGATATCTCACAGTCCGGCGACCCGTTCTATTCTCAGTCCAATATGGCGTATGTTAAGAAGTCAGTGAAAGAGTTGCGAGAAGGTAAGGGGACAGTACACGAACTGATAGAAAACTGAGGATTGAATGGGCGATAAAGTATGGTCTGATGATGCATGGAAGGATTATTTGTACTGGCAGGCACAGGATAAAAAAACCATAAAAAGGATTAATCAACTTATAAAGGATATTGAAAGAAACGGTTGTATTGAGGGTATAGGGAAACCGGAAGCCTTAACTGGGGATCTTGCTGGCGAATTCAGCAGACGGATAAATGATAAAGACCGACTGGTTTATCACATAAAGGATAATCAAATCTTTATTGCTCACTGTCGTGGTCATTATGGGGACAAATGAGTAAGGCATTATGATTATAAGGAAATGCCATGTCAATTGACGAATATGCAAAACTCAGTGATGAGGAACTTATAAGGGTCTATCGTGACGGGGACAGCAAAGCCGCGGACTATCTGATCGACAGGAACAGAGATCTTGTCAGAATGAAAACGGCCTCTATGCGGATTTTTGGAATAGAAGAATCAGAGCTGATTCAGGAGGGCATGATAGGCCTTTTTCGTGCTACACAGGATTACGACTGCGGGCGGGACGCGAGTTTTCGCACGTTTGCTTCGCTTTGTGTGGAACGGCGCATGTACTCGTATATTCGTGACCATGGCCGCAAGAAGAACATGCCGCTCAACACAGCGATATCAATCTATCAGACAATCGGCGGTGACGGTAACAATGAAGATGGCGGTGACAATTCGCGAAAACTTGAGGATATCCTGTCATCATCAAATGTTACAAATCCGGGTTCCGGAACACAGGAACTAAATCCCGAGGACAAGGTACTCAGCGATGAGAGGATGAGCGAACTTTCATCGGATATTGAAGAATCGCTCAGTGATTTCGAACTTGATGTCCTGAACCTCATGCTCACCGGAATGGGCTACATCGAGATCGCCCACGTCCTCAACCGCGATGGAAAATCTGTGGATAATGCCATACAGCGGCTAAGAGGGAAGATCAGAAAAATCGTGAAGAAGAGGGGATAAGTAATTAAACTGTTTCGAATGCAGTTAAATGTGGAGCCTGCCAGTGGGTATAATCCTCCAGGAATCATAGAAGAAATACTTCACAATAATGTATTTAAAAAATGACTAAACAGGGATAACAGTATAAAAGATCAGTAAAGCCGCGTCTTGAATCCATCTATATGAATAAATCTCAGCAATTTTAGTATCACACCTGAACCTACTGATTACAGTCTTGGGATCAACCAGGCGGTTCATGCCCTAACTGCTGCCTAAATTGAAAACTCAAGAAATCGCCTGATAGATGTTTGACTTTTAATCTTTTTGTGGTGATTTTTCAGATATCTAAGGTGTATAATAAAGCCGTGATTTAGCTAGCAACGGGATGCATTATTGGTACACCTGTCTCATGTTATGATTGAATATTTCGTTTCATGAAAAGAGAAAGCGTATGGATAAAGGCATTTATTATGCTCACTCTACATCTGATGGCAACTGGGAACCTCTCATAGATCACCTGAATAAAACGGCCTCTCTTGCTGAAAAATATGCCGATGAGTTTCATTGCGCCAGGATAGGCAGACAACTTGGTCTGCTTCATGATGTTGGAAAACACACTTTGAAATTCCAACGTGTTCTGAAACATCAGGAACATAAGATTAATCATGCAGTTGTAGCAGCTGAATTATATGCGGATGTTGACAAAACATCAAACAGGGAATACGTAGACAATACATTTATCTTTCTGATGATCTGTAACGCACTGAACGGACATCATTCTTTACTTCAAGGAAACTTCAATCAGTTAAGTTTTTTTGATCCTGATAATTTATATCCACTGCCAGATGATTACAATAATCCTGGTGATCTCCAAACCAATGACGACAATAAACAAAATGCACTATCAAGCAGTAAAGAGTATCAGGAAATTCTGAATTTTGTCAGGGAAAATGGACTTATGTTAAGCATAGAAAGTCATGATTATCCTGATGTAGAAATAATGGATAATGCCACTAAAATGCTCTTTTCGCGCATGATGTTTTCATGTCTTATTGATGCTGACTACACCGCAACAGCATCTTTTGAAAATGAACAACCGCCAGAGATTTCAGATGATAGGGTTATAAAAGCAAAAGAAATGTTGGATGAGTTGGAAGCATACAGGAATGCCATTATTTCCGATTCTGATACAAATAATAGAATTAATGAACTCAGAAATGAGGTGTATCTTGATGCAACACTGAGTGGCGCTGGGAAAACAGGCTTTTATACACTGACTGCACCGACAGGAACAGCTAAAACTCTTGCATTGATGAAATTTGCACTTGAACAGGTTGCAGCTAATGCTCAGGAACGAATCATTGTTGTGCTGCCGTACCTTTCAATAATTACCCAGAATGCCGATGTATACAGGAAGATATTTGGGGATGATGTGGTTCTTGAAGATGACAGTCAGACAGAATACTCAGACGACGCAAGGATATATGCAGACAGATGGGATGCCCCGATAATAGTTACAACAAGTGTGAAGTTTTTCGAGACGTTGTTTTCTTCAAAAGCACCAACTCTGAGAAAACTTCACAGGATTGCAAATGCTGTTATTGTTTTTGATGAGTCTCAGACATTACCGTCTTTTGTTACCGATGTTTCTATCAAAACACTAAAGGCACTACCAGATTTGTTTAACACAACAGTTTTGCTGTCTACAGCAACTCAGCCATCATATAATTACAGGCAGGAATTATGCAATTATGAACACAATGAGATAATAAGCGATCCGAAAGTCTTATATGATAAATACAGGATTGCAAAACAAACGAAGACAGTATTTGACACGGATAAATTGTGGAGTTATGAAGATCTTGTTGATTATTTCGGAGATAGAAAACAGGTCATATATGTTTTGAATACCACAGGTAAGGCTGACAAAATGTACCATGCACTGAAAGACCGTCATGAGGAAGACAGTGTTTTTCTGTTGTCATCAAGATTATGCGTAGGGCATAAAATGAAGGTAATTAAAGAAGTTAAAAGGCGACTTGAAGAGAATCTGCCATGTTATCTGTCAAGTACACAATGTATAGAAGCGGGCGTTGATGTTGACTTTCCATCAGGGGCACGTGAGTATGCTCCATTTACTTCAATTGTTCAGACAGCGGGAAGAATTAACAGAAACGGATGCAAGAGTGGGAAAATGCTTGTATTCAGATCTGAAGATAATGGGCGCTTTGATTATCCGACAACAGATTATTTGAATGAAGCAGCTATTTCATTAAATATGGCTGAAATTAACAATAGTATTGATACGAACAATCTTAGTGATATTGAAAGCTATTATAAAAAACTGTATTCGGGGAATGCCGCTGAGGGACATGATTCCGAAGAAATCAGGAAAGCTGAAGAAGAATGTGATATCAAGGAAATGTCTGAAAAGTATCAGCTGATCGACGGCGAGAAACAGTATACGGTCATTGTTCCGTATAATGAGTTCTTAACGGAGTATTCTGATTTCAGGGACAAAGTCGAAAAAAATCAATACTGTTTCTGCAAGAAGGATATGAGAAAGCTCAGGGATTTCTCTGTGAATATTTATTCTAATGGCAAAGGAGGAGAATTTATACGTAATCACTGTCATAGGTTGTCTTTGTTTTCGCCTTTTGGCATAAGCGAAACGAATTGGTTTATCGCAGACATTGATGATATCTATAACGATAAAACAGGTCTGCAGGTAAAAGAGAAAACAGGAGGTGTTCTGATTGGTTGATGTAACGGTAGATGTATGGGGGAGTTTTGCTTGTTTTGCGCAGTCCGAAGCAAAAGTTGAAAAGGTAACTTATAGTGCACCAACGCCTTCAGCTTGCAGAGGAATACTAAGTGCAATTTATTGTAAGCCAGTGGAATTCTATTATCAGATAAAACAAATTGAAGTGATGAATCCGATAAGACGCATCAGCATTAAACGTAATGAGGTTATGCGCAAAGCAGACAAGGATCACAATCCGTTGTACGTGGATGATGTACGTACACAGAGAAACGCAGAATATCTAAAAGATGTTTACTATAGAATCTCTGCTCAGATGATAAAGAGAACGGATTATGAAGGACCGGAAGGAGATGCTAAATTCAAAACACAGTTCATGAAACGTGTTGAGCGGGGAAAATGTTTTTACCAACCTTATTTGGGAACAAAGGAATGTATGTGCTTCTTTTCTGCACCAGATGAAAGCATGAAGCCGATTCAGAGCAGTATGGATCTGGGGATTACCCTCTATGATATTTTTGATATCAGGGATAATACACCGCTGGACACTCAACAGCAAACCGGGAGAATTTTCGTTACTTATTATCATCCGAATATGATAAATGGAATAATCAATGTCCCTGATTACGACAGTGCTGAGGTGTTCAAACCACATGAATGAAAGGAACGCATAATGTACAGATCTGTATATGATTATGCAGTACGGAGAAAGCTTTATCCTGAGAAAAACAGGAAGGGGAAAAC
>JAQWCI010000090.1 GCA_028706005.1 Lachnospiraceae bacterium | reverse complement strand
AATCAAAACATTAAGACGACAGGCTTACGGATATCGTGATGATTAATATTTCTTTCTCAAACTATTTGATGTTAGTAGGAAGAGATATGTTCGAAATCCGTTATCCCACAAAATTTGTGATTGAGCCTATATTAATGGGGAAATATCTTTATTCTGGAAGTATTACGACATCATCCAGATTTGATTATTTTCCCTATGAGATTACACCGGACAGACTTGAACGATGCGCAGCAGAGTTTATGGAAGAATTGAAGGCAGGGTGTGAGGAGTGGAAGGTCATACGTGAACTGGAAAAACTTGGGACGGATGCAGAACTTTTGTTTCGACCGTTTGGAACATTAAGTCATGGTGAGCGGACAAAAGTGCTCTTGGCCATCCTTTTTTCGGAAGAGAGTGACTTTTTGCTCATTGATGAGCCAACGAATCATCTGGATCAAAAGGCAAGAGAGGTTGTCAAACAGTATCTGAGTGGCAAGAAAGGATTCATTCTGGTTTCACATGACAGAGATATTCTGGATGCCTGTGTTGATCATGTTCTGGTACTTAACCGTAAGACCATCGAAGTGCAAAACGGAAATTTCTCAAGCTGGTGGGAAAATAAAAACCGCGCCGACAATTTTGCAAAAGCAGAAAATGAAAAGCATATCAGAGAAATCGGTACATTAAAGAAAGCAGCAGACCGAAGCAGAAGATGGGCAGAGAAAAGCGAAAATACCAAAATCGGATTTAATCCGCAAAAAGAGCATGACAGAAATATTGCGACAAGAGCTTATATTGGAAGCAAAACGAAGAAAATGCAAAGCCGCGTAAAACAATATGAACGACGGATAGAAAATGAGATTCAGGAAAAGGAAGGGTTATTGCAAGATATTGAAAATCCGACAGAGCTGAAATTGAATCCAATGCAGTATCATAAAGAAGTTCTGGTGGCATGCAAAGATCTGAGCGTGGCGTATGCTTCCGGAAAAGAAAATGTGCTGAGCAGGTTTTCTTTTGACATTAAACAGGGAGAACGCATTTTCCTGCACGGAGAAAATGGTTGTGGAAAATCAACGCTGATCAAAACGATTCTGGCACAGTCAGGAAGAAAAGAGGAAGGAATCATCATAACCGGTGGAGAGATCAGGAGCGGTGCAGGAATAATTATTTCCTATATTGATCAGGATACAGGGTCGATATGTGGAACAATCGATGATTTCTGCCGGAACAGAAATCTTGAAAAAAGTCTTTTTCTCTCGCTTCTCAGGCAGCTTGATCTGGAACGGGTACAGTTTACAAAGCGTTTGGAGGACTTTTCAGAAGGACAGAAGAAGAAGGTTTTAATTGCATCAAGCCTTATGATACCGGCACATTTGTATATTTGGGATGAACCGTTGAATTATATTGATGTTTTTTCAAGGATGCAGATTGAAAATCTGATCATGAAATATCAGCCAACTATGCTGCTGGTAGATCATGATATCAGATTTCAGGAGAAGATCGCAACGCGTGTAATTGAAATGCCGTAATAAAAATCCGGTTCAATTTTTTTCTGCGCGTTCAAAAATTCTATCCAGAAATAATGAAAAAAATGCCGCAATTGCTCCATTTCCGATAAAAAGATAAAGACTGAAGAAAAGAATGCGCAGTTCGGGATTATGGAAAGCAAAATCCATAACACTCATAATAATGATCAGAAACAGAATCGTAGTTGGAAAGTTTCCAATTGCAAGGCGAATGGCGTTTTGGATCAGCATGCCGGTACTTTCTTCATATCTGGACATAAGCGGAAAAGCGAACAGGATGATGCAGAGAAGCAGGATTACAAGTAACCAGACGGGATACTGCAGCCAGCGATAGACAGGATCAATCACTTCGTAAATAACATAAAGATCGGCAGAAAGGAAAATACCTGCAGCCAGAAGGATGAGCCATAAAAAAGTTGCCTGCCGGAAATTTTTGCGAAAGGCTTTCAAATAGGAAGTGTGTACCCATTCAGGATCGTTTTCTTTCAGTGAAATCGTAGTTCGATAAAGTGCAGTCAGAGAGGCTCCGATTGTAAATATCGGAAGTGATGTAATAACAAAACAGATATTCATCAGAATCAGATCCCAGATTTTGCCTAAAATGATCATTACCGGGTTATCCGGGTTAAATAAATTGTGCATATTATCCCTCATGCTTTCTACTTTTGAGACTGTTTTACTTAAAATTTTGAGTAAATTATACAAAAAAATGATGCATATTTCATTATATTCAGATATATTTAGCAATTTATGCGAAGAGCATCGCAATTTTTGCTAAACATTCGAAAAGCAAAGATGTAATAATAGTCACATCAGGAAAGCGGGGCTACGCTTGAAAATGAAGTAGCAAAAAATCAGAATGGAGGATAGTTATGAAAAAGAAAGCAATTGCTTTATTATTGACGGTAGCCATGGGCTCATCCCTTCTTGCAGGCTGCGGGTCAAGTACGGGAAGCACTGCATCTTCTGCAACAGCTGACAGCAAGGCAGATACTTCTGCACCGGCAGCAAGCGCAGATACAGCAGCTTCAACAGGTGCCAGCACAGGGGCAAGTACAGTTGCAGCGGGAAGCAAAGGGGTTATTAACCTCTGGGCATTCACGGATGAAGTTCCGAAAATGATTGACAAGTTCATTGAGGCACATCCGGATTTCGGTTATACGGTTAATCCTACCATTATTGCAACAACAGACGGCGCATATCAGCCGGCACTGGATGCAGCATTGCAGGCAGGTGGTGATCAGCAGCCGGATATCTACTGTGCTGAAGCGGCATTTATTCTGAAATATTCAAAGGGCGACATGCAGGATTATGCAATGCCATATAAGGATCTTGGCATTGATGTGGATAAGGAAACCAAGGATGCACAGATCGCACAGTATACAATGGATATCGGAAGCAATACGGACGGCGACATTGATGCACTTGGTTATCAGGCAACCGGCGGTGCATTTATTTACCGCAGATCTATTGCGAAAGATGTATTCGGAACAGATGATCCGGCAGAAATCTCCAAATTGATCGGTGGCGGCAGCGGCAGCTGGGATAAATTCTGGGATGCAGCCAAGAAACTTTCGGATAAAGGTGATGCAATTGTATCAGGAGACGGTGATGTATGGCACGCTGTTGAAAATTCATCTGATTCAGCTTGGCTTAATGATGCAGGACAGCTTCAGATTGATCCTAAGAGAGAAGCATTCCTTGATATTTCCAAGAACCTGACAGACAAAGGCTGGTCAAATGTTACACAGGACTGGCAGGATGCATGGTTTGCAGATATGAAGGGTGAAGGCCCGAAACCTGTATTTGGTTTCTTTGGACCTGCATGGCTGATCAACTATACACTGGCTCCGAACTGCGGTGGTAAGAAACCTGGCGAAGGCACATATGGTGACTGGGCAGTCTGCGATTCACCGGTTGGCTTCTTCTGGGGTGGTACATGGCTTCTTGCAAACAAGAAGATGAATCCGGATAAAGTAGCTGCTGTTAAAGAGATCATTGACTGGATCACACTTGACTGCACAAAGGATGGTCTGCAGTATAAGTGGGCAAACGGCACACTTAACGGAGAAGGCGGAACAAAGGATGCAGTTGCATCCGGTACCGTTATGGCTATGTCAGATGGCTCTACCGATTTCCTGGGTGGACAGAATATGTTTGATTACTTTATTCCTGCAAACACCTATGCTACAGGTAAGAATATGACACAGTTTGATGAGTCAATCAACACATCATGGAGAGATCAGGTTCGTTCCTACGCTGCAGGTGAGAAATCCCGTGATGCTGCAATTAAGGATTTCAAACAGACAGTAAGCGATAACCTTGGAATTGAAGCTGCAAAATAAATAAAAATACTGCTTGAGAGAGTGGGTCAGGCTTTTGTCTGGCCCACTTTTCGAAGGGATGAATAAGCATGAAAAAGAAAAAAGCAAATTTCAGTTATGCAAGATATGGCTACCTGTTCAGCATTCCGTTTGTTGTTGCCTATCTGATTTTTTCACTTTATCCGACACTTTATACTGCTGTGATCGGATTTACAGATATGAAGGGTGTGGGTAAGACAACTTTTCATTTTCTGACAGAGAATCCGTTTGCAAATTTTCAGGCGGTTCTGACCAGTCCGACGTTCCAAAAGGCTTTTGGAAATACCGTTTTTCTCTGGGTCTGCAATTTCATACCACAGCTGTGTCTGGCACTTCTGCTGGCTGCATGGTTTACGGATCGCAGGATTAAAATCCCGGGAGAAGGCGCTTTTAAAGTAATATTCTACATGCCCAATATTATAACGGCAGCAACAGTGGCTATTCTGTTCAATGCGCTGTTTGGGTACCCGATGGGCCCGATCAATGATCTTCTGGTTCGATTTGGAATTGTAGCACATCCGTTCAATTTTCTGATTAAAAAAGGTATCGCACAGGCGGTGGTTATTTTTATTCAGACCTGGATGTGGTATGGCTATACAATGATCATACTGATTTCCGGCGTACTGGGTATCAGTCTTGATATATTTGAAGCAGCAGAGGTGGATGGGGCGAATGGGTGGCAGACATTCTGGTATGTCACGATTCCCAATATCAGAACAATACTGTTGTTTACACTGGTAACATCGCTGATCGGCGGATTGAATATGTTTGATATTCCCAAACTGTTTATGTTGGGAGGTCCGGATAATGCAACGACTACGACAAGCGTATTTATATATAATCTTGCTTTCAGCGGAACATATCAGTATAATCGTGCAGCTGCAGCATCCATGATTATGTTTGTCATTATTGTAGCGGTATCCCTGATCATGTTCTATATGCTGCGTGACCGGGATGAAGCAAAGGAAAAAGCACAGATCAGGAAAGTGAAAAAAATAAACAGGAAACAAAACAGGGAGGCATCTGCAAAATGAATAAGAGCGGAAAGAACACTGGTAAGAAAATACCGATCTTCATTATATGCGTGCTTCTGTCAATTTTAAGTTTGATGCCCTTTGTGATTATGCTTGTAAATGCTACCAGAAGTACAACACAAATCCAGCAACACGCAGTAAGTCTGATTCCTTCGACTTACCTGCTTAACAATATGAAGATCCTGTTGGGGAAAAGTTTTAATCCCGGAGTGGGATTTATGAATTCCCTGATCGTTTCGGTTACTTCAACAGTCCTTGCAACATATTTTTCCTCATTGACTGCATATGCAATTGTTGTATATGAGTGGAAACTGAAAAATGCGTTTTTCAGTTTTATTCTTGCAGTCATGATGATTCCTGCACAGATTACATTGATCGGGTTTTATCAGATGGTGTATAAACTGCATATGACCAACAATCTGCTGATGCTGATTCTTCCGGTCATTGCATCCCCTGCAATGGTTTTCTTTATGAGACAGTACATGATGCCGGCACTTTCACTGGAAATTGTTCAGTCTGCCAGAATTGATGGAGCAAAAGAACTTTATACGTTTAATCATATCGCACTTCCCATCATGAAGCCTGCCATAGCAACACAGGCAATCTTCAGTTTCGTGGCAAGCTGGAATAATCTGTTTACACCGCTTGTCCTTTTGACAGATCAGAAAAAGTACACACTTCCGATTATGATATCGCTTTTGAGAGGTGATATTTATAAGACCGAGTACGGATGTGTATATCTGGGACTTTCACTGACCGCACTTCCGCTTATTATTGTATATCTGCTTCTTTCGAAATACATTATTGCGGGGGTTGCTCTTGGGAGTGTGAAGGGATAATGAACTTTGAATAACCCATTTCATCATAGGTATCTTTTTTCTCGCGATATTCCGTCGGAGACATTCCGGTGTACTGACGGAAACTTCGCGAGAAAGAATTGATGGAATTAAAGCCGGATTCAAAAGCAATATCGGTAATGCTTTTCTGGGTGGTCAGAAGGGACTGGGATACCTGTATTCTTCTTCGCAGTACATATTCATGAAAAGTTAAACCGGTATATTCTTTAAACATACGCAAAAAGTGATATTTGGAAAAACCAACGTAATCGGCAGCCATTTCCAGATTAAGATCTTCACAGTAATTTTTATCAATGTAGTTAAGCAGTGATGAAAATTTTTCATGGTTGACAAGGGAAGAATTTCCGCAGGACGGATCAAAATTAGGAGATGCGGAAAGTCTCATCTGGGCCGCCTGAATGAACATATCAAACAGGCATGAAAAAATGTGAATTTCCCACATTACATCAGCCTTAAAGTAAATAGCAATAATTTTTTCGTAGGTTTCACGGATCAATGTATAATATTGTTTTCCATGTGTCTCATTCAGATACTGTGGATTTAAGGTAAAGGATGTATTGATCTTAAAATCTGAAAAGACAAGAAATGGAGACAAATCCAACAGCATGATAAAACGTACGCCGGGACCACCTTCCAGTGTATGCGGCATATGAGGCGGGATATATAGAATATCTCCTGCATTGAGCATATACTGTTGTTTTCCGATACGAACGGGATACAGATTCTCCTGAACATAGATGATCTCTGTTGCATCATGATGGTGTTCACTGTAGGCTGAGGATTCATTGTTATACCATAGCCTGATGTGAGAACCCGGGATGAAACTTACTACTTCCATATTGTCATTATCCAGCGTGCGTCCAAAGTAATTATGAATCGGTTGGCGGTATTTACGCGGTTTGAGTGCTTCTTCCGGATCAGGAATAGAGAATGGATCCTGTGAATTTTCATTTTCCGTCTTCATGATAAATACTCCATTTTCTATGTACAAATTTGAAAACCTATCCTGTATATTATAATGCATAATGCAAGTATTAGAAAGATGATATAACCAAAGCATAAGGCATAAGTTGAATACGGACTGAAAAATAAAGTCAGGCTTTTTTATAAAGGGCTTGACTTTTTTATGAAACAACTGTATATATAATACATAAACAGACATAACACTAAATACAGAAATAACATATAAATATGAATGAAGGAGGAAACAGCTTGAGAATATTGCAAAGCTCAGGGATTCCGATCTATCAACAGATCGCAGATCAACTGAGAGAGGATATTGTACAGGGCAGACTGAAAGCAGGAGAAGAGCTGCCTTCGATCAGAGGACTTGCCAAAGAACTGAAGATCAGTGTCATTACAACAATGAAAGCATATGAACAGTTGCAGTCAGAGGGCTATGTCACAGCGATGCAGGGCAAAGGCTTTTATGTGAATGCGCAGGATACAGATATGATCAGAGAACAGAATGTCAGAAAAGTAGAGGCTGCACTGGCAAATGCCATTACGGCAGCAGGATATGCAGGTATGCAGGAAGAAGAACTGATCGATACGCTTAGAATGCTGATTCGATTAAAGAAAACAGATTGATATAAATGATGAGAGGCTGTATCCGTAAAATGGCCGCAGTAGAGGTGAAAAATGGAAAATAATTATACATATGCAATTGAAGCAAAAAATCTGGTCAAGAAATACAAAGGATTTGAACTGAATATCCCGGATTTTGAGATTCCGAAAGGTTTTACGACTGCACTGATCGGTGAAAATGGTGCCGGAAAAACAACACTTTTAAATATGCTTGCAGGGTTGAAACTGGATTATAAGGGCAATATTCGCTTTTTTGATACGAATGATGCAGCAGATGAAACAGTAAAAGAAAGAATCGGGTATACAGGACCGGGATGCTATTTTCTGCCGCAGTGGACGATCAGGCAGGTTGGTGAAATCAGTGAACTGCTATTTGACGGTTTTGACAAAACCAGGTATGAGGAAATTTGCGGGGAACTTGGCATTACAAAAGAAAAGCTTGGTGGAAAAGGCAAAAAAGTCAGTGATCTTTCAGACGGGAACAGGATGAAACTGATGATTGCCGGGGTTCTGGCACGGGAAACGCAGCTTTTGATCATGGATGAGCCGGCATCCCCGCTTGATCCGCTGATGCGCGATGAATTATGTAACAGAATCCGTGCCTATATTGAGCAGGGAAATGGAGATAAAACGGTACTTTGTTCTACACATAATATCGCAGATATGGAAAATGTAACAGATTATGCGATCATTATGGAACACGGAAAAATCGTCGAGGAGGGTTTTGTTGAAGATCTGAAAGAAAAATACATATTGATAAAAGGGGATGTACAGGATGCAGACAAGATACAGGAGTATCTGTATGACTGCAATAAGAGTTCTTACGGGTTCGAAGGGATGATTTTGTCAGAAAATCTGGATAAACTTGCGGGAACAGATATCAGTACCGAAACCCCAACTCTTTCGCAGATCAGTGTTGCAGTAATGAGAGCAAATACAGACCTGAAGCTGAAACGATAATAAAGGTAAATTGAATCGAGGAAATGAGGAAATGCATGAATAGAATCAGAAGTTACCCGGCATTTGCGGGGATCAAATATCTTGCGGCGTTATATTTGCTCCTGCCCGCAAGTGTTATCATTATAACGTTTGTTTTTGGAAAAGGGTATCCCAAAGTTTTAATTTTTCTTCTGGCTGTACTTATTTGCATGATACATATTGTGGCAGACAACTGGTTTTTGCCGGGGGCAGAATCGCCGAAGAGCAATTTGACTGCGTATATGAAAACTTCATCCAAAGGTGAGCATATGCTTCGAAATATTGTAATGACGGATCTTGTTTTTCGGTTCTGCTCCCTGGCATTATTGATCTGGATTCCGGAAGAAATCCTTGTTTATGCTTTTGCGTGGACAGATAAAATGTCTGCGATCAATACATGGAACATGATTTTGTATCTGTATATGGCGGTGACAATCGGACTGCTTATTACAAGATTTCTGGATTCGATATGGATCACAATGATAATTGCTTATCTGATATCTTTTGCAATGCTGGTAGCAGTTGCAGTTTCTTTTGGAAATGGCATATGGATGCTTCCGGTTCTGGCGTTTTCAGATTGCATTTTGAGTGCAATGGCAGTGTTTTTTTCAAATTATGCAATGAAAAGGAGCAGATATGATAAAAAAGATTGAAAAAGAATTGAAGATGATCCGGTATGCCAATGGATTAATGCTTTCCGTAGTGGCTATCTTTATTTTTCTGATGGTTGGAATTTTGTATCAGTTCTCATCCAATATGAGGCTTTTTGGAGATTATTTTATTGCGATTACAGCAATCAATGCAGTACAGGTGGTCTTTTCCCTGAATGTTTCGGGTCTGATTGCTTCTTCTGCACATAAAAAAAGCATGCAGACAGTTCTTCCGGCTATGGTGTGTTTTGGAGTATCAATTATAACATATCTGATTCTGGGAATTAAGAATCTGATATTATACAAAGCAGGAAGTATGGATATGCAGCAGCTGTCAGGAGGAATGCTGTATGAAGCGGTTCTGATTCTTGTATTTATGCTTTATACAGCTTTTTGCTATAAAATATTTTATATTGCAACAGCAGGATTTCTGATCATATTTTTTGCCACATACATTGGAATGGGAGCCATGAACGGAACTGCTTTATACATCTTTTGGGTCAATCATTTTTCTCGTGGGATTGCCACCACATAGTGTATTGGTTAGTTACGCCACCCTTGACAGGATGGAAAAGCAATGCTGTTCGTTTATTACCGACGGCGAAGAACTCAAGAACAATCT
>JAQWCI010000089.1 GCA_028706005.1 Lachnospiraceae bacterium | reverse complement strand
GAAATCGGAGGCCCGGGACCTTAATATGTTTGAAAAAGTTGTATATGGAGCGACTGCTGAAGGGAGCATCTCTGACGATGTGGCATCGCTGACTAAACAGGGAGTTGAGGACACGCAGCAGGGGGTGAGTGTGTTCTCGGATGTTCTTGGACAGATAATTAGGTACGCTATACGCATCGGAATTGCTCTGCTGATATTCTTCATAATTTCGAAGATACTTAATAAGATACTTAAGATACTCGACAAAAGATTAAAGAAAACAAATGTCGAGCCTACGGCAAGGCACTTTATCATCACTCTTATAAGGTACGCTGTGCTGATATTCACGGTCATTACGATAATTGTGCAGCTCAACATTGTAGAAGCCTCCTCTATTGCAGCGCTTATTGCATCAGCCGGTGTCGGAATTTCACTGGCAATGCAGGGAGCACTGTCGAATTTCGCCGGAGGTCTGCTTATACTGGTCCTTAAGCCGTTCCGCGAGGGGGACTACATAGTCCTTAAGAATTCTGATGTAGAAGGAAATGTACAGAAGATAGATATGTACTATACGATTATAAAAAGTATAAAGGGCGAGAGCATTTCAGTCCCGAACTCGGAGCTGACAAATCACGCGATAATAAATTCCTGCAGCGGAAACTGGAAAACGGCATATTTAAACGTCGGAATCTCATATGATGCGGATCTTGACAGAGCACTCAGTGTACTTCAGAAGATCAAAGAAGAAGAACCGCGGTTCCGAAAGGATACCGGGCGTGTGTACGTCGACGACATAGGGGAAAGCTCTATAACGATAGGCATCAGGGCACAGGTAGATGTGGAAGACTATCTGGACACGGTATGGGATGTGAGAAAGAAGATAAGAACAGCGTTCATAGAAGAAAAAATCGAGAATCCGTATAACCAGCTTGATGTACACATAAAGGATATACCGCAGGGTCAATCATGATATAATCGACATGTCAAAGTAATACAAATATGGAGGATGAAATAGTGTTAAGAAAAACAGTCACGTCCGCTTTTGCGGCTATAATTGCAGCGACAATGCTTACAGGAACAGGCATGACAGTATCAGCGGCGCAGCCAGGTGAGGTCACAGCAGTGACTTCGGAGCAGGGCAGCGTAAGTGAGGATCTGATATATTACAATCTTTCCAACGAAGACCTTGTTCAGACAGTTGGCGGTGTCACGTTCAAAGTGAGAAATGATTACGCACATCCTTATGTCAGATACAGCGATTTTCATGGCAAGGATTACAACCGCATACTTGTTGTAGATATGACCATTATCAATAACACAAAGACGGCTTTCAACTACACGGCATATACTGAGGCATACGATGCAAACGGCACTCAGCTCACCAATGCGCTGCCTATGGCTGCAAGTGAGTTCGGAACCGTAGCGCCCGGCAAGACGGCGACAATAACATCGCAGTTCCTTCTTAAGAAATCAAACCTGGTATCTAATTTTTACTTTAAGTACAATCACATGGATTATTCGGCACAGTACCTGGCAGACATGAATTCATACAGCAACGGACTTATGACCGCCGCTCAGATAGCTGCAAAATATGTGCCAACACAGGTAACATTTGCGGTCACCAATCCAAAACAATAAATCGCGTCAGGATATGAGGTCAGAACATAATGCTCAGTGCGGATTTTCACATCCATACAAAATTTTGTGACGGGGCCGACACGCCGGAGCAGATGGCGGATGAAGCACTGCGTCTGGGGCTTAAGGCGCTGGGCTTTTCAGGTCATGTTGAGAGCGGCGTAGTAATGGACGTCAGCGCGTACTTCACAGAGATCGGGAGGCTTCAGCAGCAGTATAAGGGAAAACTTGATATCATTCGCGGCGTGGAACTTGATAATCTGTATGATCCGGCAGCCGCGGCCGATGCTGAATATGTCATAGGATCTACTCATTATATTGACGCATCCCACATAGGTGATCAGGCGTCGGCAGGTTTCGTAAGAGCAGGAGAACACGGCGATATAAAGACATCAGATGTCTGGCCTGTTGCAGTGGACAGCTCACCGGAGCAGATGAGAGTGCTCGGGGAGCAGATATACGGCGGAGATTACTATAAACTGTCAAAAGATTATTATGAGCTCGAGGCTCATGTGGCAGACAGGATCCATCCGACATTCATAGGCCATTTTGATCTTGTGACGCGATATAACGATCAAATGCATTATTTAGACGAGAGTGATAACAGATACCTCGGGCCGGCTCTTGATGCGATGGAATATCTTGTTTCAAAGGATATACCGTTTGAGATAAACTGCGGCGCGGTAAACCGCGGCCGGAAGAAGGAACTGTACCCGAATATGACGCTGCTGAGAGCACTGTATGGTTTTGGAGGCAGGATAATAATAAACTCTGATGCACACGATAAGAGCAGGATTGCCGCTTGTTTTGACAAGGCACAGGCAGCTGCACTGTCATGTGGATTCAGATATACAGAGGTTCTTGCACATGATGAGGATGGAAGCGTGGTTTGGAAACAGAATGATTTGAGGGGAGAATCGTCAGGCCATGGGAACGTTTGAAGATCTTGGACTTAATATGGAAATGGATCGTGCTGCGGTCATTGAAGAGCTTGGAGACCAGATGCATGATGCGTCGCAAAGCGCTGAATCAATGGATTACAGTATACGGTCCGCCGGACAGAACAGGATAAAGCTGATAAACAGTGTCCTCGATGCTGTCAATGTGATTCCGGACTCTGTGCGGGACTTTGCGCTTGTGCTCAGGTCTATGCTTGTCGCAAGAGAAGCGGATGTTAAGCCGCTTGCAGAGTTCGTGAGTTACATTCTCAGCGCGGATGCCGACAGCAAATCACCGTGTTTTGTTGCTGTGGCGGAAGTCTTCGAAAGAATCGGAGAGAAGGAACTTGCAGGTAAGTGGGTAGGTCTTGCAGGACCGCAGCATAAGGAGGAGACAGATCCGGAAGTGGTATTTACTGTAGAAACTCCCGAGACACCTGAAGTTCAGGAGACTTCTGAAGCGCAGGAAACATCAGAAACGCCGGAGACGCCTGAAGTGCCGGAGACGCCTGAAGTGACAGAGACACCTGACACGCCGGAGGAGTCCGGTGATGTGGGAACAATTTCTGAGGGCAAGGCCGGCAAACGAAAGAGCAACAGGAATTTCATTATACTGGGTATTACTTTTATCAGCCTGGGAGTTCTGACACTTGCATACACCAAGATGGCAAATAAGGACACTCCGGACAGCGCAGTGGAGAGTTCATCACAGGAAGCGGACACAGCAGCTACTACAGGCGCAAAAGAACTGGCAGATTATTACCTGTCGCAGGGACGTGAAAATTCTGAAGAAAACGTGACAGTGGATACAGTGAAAGAAGCTCAGAAGGCATCGCAGGAGTCAGCGGCAGCTGCGCAGTCAGCGATGGGAGCAGAGAAGACCGGGGAATCAGCAGGCCTTGAATATGATCTGGATCCTGACTTTGACAAAAACTCATTTAAGCTCATATATCCGAAAGAAATTAAAGCCTCATCTGTTCTTGAATCCGATATGGGGTACGAATACGGAGAGAGCAATCTGACTGATGGGAGCGTGCATACTTCATGGCAGGAGGGCGTGGCTGATTTCGGTAAAGGCGTAACACTGAAATGTACATTTGAAGATACTTCGACGGTATATGCCATCGGCATATGGGCTGGAAATATGTACAGCAAAGAAAGATACAATAACAACAACCGTGTTAAGCAGTTCAAGCTTTCGGTCAAGAAGGGAAATACAACAAAAACAGTAGATGTTGACCTGGAAGATAAAACAAAAGGGCAGTTTATTGTTTTCAATGAGCCAATCGAGGCAGACATGGTAACGTTGACTATCGAAAGCGTATATGAAGGTGCAAAATACGATGATACGGTGGTTTCTGAACTTGAATTCTACGGAAAATAACAAATAATTATTGAAAAATCAAACAGATACATTCAAAATAGTCAGTGAACAGATCGAACAGACAAAGAGGTATGGTTTTGGAAAGTCTTCACAGGGCATTGACAAAAAAGGAGAAGATAATTCTCATCGTCATCATGGCAGCCATTATACTGATTCTCGGTGTTACAAGACCGTTATGGTCTTCCGAATATAAGGACAGCGGAACGACATCATCGGAAGTTCAGGAGAGTGATAATGTTTGACAGGATTTTCGGACGCTATTTGTTTGACACAAAACGGATCACAAGGCGGCAGTTAAAGCTTGTTTATGAAGAACAGGCGGTTAATCATGCACAGATAGGTCTCATCGCGGTGCGAGAGGGACTTATGACGCAGCAGCAGTCAGCAGAAGTCAATCGCATGCAGCGTCATTCCGATGAACGTTTTGGTGATATGGCAGTAGAAATGGGATACCTGAACGAACAGCAGCTTGAAAGACTTGTATCCTTGCAGCAGAATCGCTTTCTGTCGCTCACACAGGCATTTGTTTCGACACATATCATGGAACTTAAGCGCATAAAAAAACTCGAAGAGGAATACCGCGTCACTAACGGCTGGATGATATCTGAGATGGCAACTCTCGAGAGCGAGGACAATGAGCGCATCATACCGCTTTTCCTTCAATCCGGCGGAAGTTTTGACAAGGATGCTTCGGCGATGTGCATAAAGAGTTTTTACAGACTTGTCGACAGCAATATCGGAATAGGACCCAGCAGGCAGCGCGGCACATTCAAGTTTGAATCGGCCGAGATGTTCAGCCTTGAGGGAGCGCTTTCTTTCTGCGCTCTGGCAGGCAAGGAAGAGGATCTGAGAAATTTTGCTTCAAAATACCTTGGAGTAGAGATAATCAACAGAGATTCATTTGAGATGGATGAGATAAATCAGGCAGCCAAAGAGTTCCTGACTTATTCGCTCGCTATTTTCTCGTCGGAACTTCCAGGACACCATGACCTTATATCGGTTGGACAGGAACGCTTTTTTGAAAGGCCCGGGCATTTTACCGGAAGCGGCATCATAACAACGCCTGTAATAATGGATAACGGTGTGATAAATATCGTCACATCACAGAAACAATGCTCTTATGTCAGGGATGATGCATGATTATTATGACCGGAAATATCACACCCATCCGCCATCGAATCTTATGATTTGCCCTGTCATGTAAGGGGGCATCTGCGAGAGCTTAAGAACAGCGGATGCGACTTCATCAGGGGATGCGAATCTGCCGGCAGGAATTTCCCCGGCCAGTTCTTCTTTTTCCAGTTCGTCAAAACAATTGTTCATCCTTGTGTCTATACATCCACATGATATTGCATTTACCGGGATGCCATTTGGAGAGAGTTCCTTGGCAAGGGCTTTAGTCAGGGAATCAACGCCTCCTTTGGATGCGGAGTAAGCTGCTTCGTTTGACGCTCCAATCTGTCCCCATACGGAAGTTACATTTATGACAGCGCCGGGATTCCCGGCGCTGTTTTTAAGAAACAGCGGTATAGCATGTTTTGACATGTAGAATACAGAACTGAGATTGGTGGCAATAACATTATTCCATTCAGCCGGCGTCATGTCCTGAAGCAGACCTATATATGATATTCCGGCATTATTAATAAGCAGATCGAGGCTATGGATCCTGTCATTGTAGTACTGCTCCACAGCGTCAGGATCGCTTACATCTACAGCGTCTGCGGTGCATTGCACATGGTATTTGAAAGAGAGGCGCTCAGCGTAGTCTTCAAGCTCATCCTGAGCTGTATGGCATATGAGGTGAAGGTTGTCATGCTCAGCGGCAAAAGCTTCTGCGATGGATCTGCCTATGCCGTGCGCAGCTCCTGTGATCAATACAGTCTTCATTAGTTCCCTCCATATCTTATCCGTATATCAGGCATTATACTTTTCATTTCAGACCACGTCCATAAGCTGAATTATCCGGCCTTTTTTAATTGACAGTGACCATACAAAATGCTATATTAATTTTTGTAACAAATTCGTAATAAATTGTTACAAAATTGTCAAATTCATGATCCGGATTTCGTAGTTACCCGAAAGGAACACATATATGCACTCAGGAAGATCGGCGTTACTGGTCTTGATATCAGCGGCAGCAGTATCATTTGTTATCACAGGCGGAAAGGCGGAAGCAAAGAGCCTTTCTTCTTCACTCCCGAGTGCCGGCGTAAGCTACACTCTGTCAGGTAACGGAGTCACATTAAGAGATGTTGAAGAAGAGCTGAAAGCTGTTACGGCAACCGCATCAACAGCAGTTTATATCAGTGAATCAGTATATACCGATGAGGCAGGCTCAGCATCTTCGGATATTCAGAGCTCTGATCAGGCTGTTACAGCAGATGAAACAGCAGCATCCGAGGCGGGGACAACGACTGTGACGCAAGAGAGTCAGACCGCTTCTTCGGAGACTTCAGACACTTCGTCGGCAGATGCAGCTTCCGGTGAAACTGTAAAGGAAAACGCAGGAACTGCAGTCAGCAACATTCTTACAACAAATCTTTCGGAAAACCAGCAGAAAGCCATAGACGAGATAAGAAAACTTGTGGATAATGCTGAGAATTCTTTCAGCAACACTTCTGCAACTGACAGTACATCAGCTTCTGATGCGGGCACATCGACAGAAAAGAGCGGAACGTCAGAGACTACTGTAGAAGGAATAGCAGATGACAAACTTGCTGTTTCAACGGCAGATGATTTTGTTAATATACGCAAAGAGCCGAGCACTGATTCTGAAGTGCTTGGAAAGCTGTACAGCAATGCAGTTGCACAGATCCTGGAGGAAACCGACGACGGATGGTGCAAGATTCAGTCAGGTGATGTGACTGGTTATGTCAAGAAGGAATTTGTAACTACAGGAGAGAAAGCCAAAGAGATTGCTGAGGAGACATCAACGCTTGTAGCTACGGTTACGACAGAAACGCTCCGTGTCCGCGCGGCTGCAGATATGGAATCTGATGTTATCACCCTTGTTCCTCAGGGAGAAAAACTTGACATCATTTCTGAGACAGATGGGTGGATAGAGGTTAATACATCTGACGGGCAGGGCTTTATCTCTGCTGACTTTGCCGATGTCGAGAATGAGTATGTCGAGGCTGAATCAAAGGAGGCCGAAGAAGCAAGAATCACCTCAGAGAGCACTTCTTCCGGATCTGCTTCAGGCAGCAGTCTCGGTCAGAAGGTTGCAAACTATGCGCTTCAGTTCGTAGGAAATCCCTATGTATGGGGAGGTACAAGCCTTACGAACGGTGCTGATTGTTCAGGCTTTGTCCTTTCAGTCTTTGCGCATTTCGGGTATACAATGCCGCATAATGATGCGGCTGACCGTTCAATGGGAACAGCAGTCGATGGTCTTGCAAATGCTCAGCCGGGTGATGTGGTCTGCTATTACGGTCATGTTGGAATTTATATAGGCGGCGGACAGATAGTCAACGCCTCCAATCCCACGAACGGAATAAGAGTAAACAGTGCATCATATCGTCAGATTGTTGCAATCAGAAGAATTGCGGAGTGATCCGTGTCTGGATTATTAATATTGTCTGAAATCTGAATTCAAAACGGCCCAAAATACATTCCGATAAGTTATAATGAGGCTATCAAAAACCCACCGGGGGCAGAACTTGTTTTGCCTGTCCTGAGGTCGGAAGAAAGAGGCTGAAATGAAATTTGTCATAGTCGGTAAGAATATTGAGGTCACAAAAGGTCTTGATGAAGCAATCCGTGACAAGCTTGGAAAACTGGATCGCTATTTTGCTGAAGAGACAGTCTGTAATGTCACATTGAATGTAGATAAGGATCGTCACAAGATCGAGGTCACAATACCTGTAAAGGGCGGAATAATCCGCAGTGAGCAGGTCAGCAGTGATATGTATGTTTCAATTGACCTTGTCGAAGAGATCATAGAACGTCAGCTCAAGAAATATAAGAATAAAATTATTGAGAAACATCAGACACAGGGAAGCTTCCGCAAGGAATATATTGACAATGATTACATGGATGATGAGGACATAAAGATCATCCGCCGCAAGTCATTTGAAATGAAGCCAATGTTCCCTGAGGACGCATGCGTTCAGATGGAACTCCTGGGACATAACTTCTTCGTTTTCCGCAATGCCGAGAATGATGCGATCTGCGTGGTATATAAGCGCAAAGGTAATACGTATGGCATGATCGAGCCTGAAGATTAGACATAAATGCGATCATTTATGAATAACATAGCCTGAATAATGAGCAAGAAAATTATTGATTGTGATTTCAGGCTATGTTATAATGCATTTGCGAGTGATAAAAATTTAACAATCTTATTTCAAATTCAATCGGAGGGTTTGGTAAAATGGCAAGAAAAGTAGTAATTGCAGGCGCATGCCGTACAGCTATCGGTAAGATGGGCGGCGAACTCAGCACAGTGTCAGCTAAGGATATGGGCGCAACTGTTATCAAAGAAGCTCTGAATCGTGCAGGTATTGCTCCCGACAAGGTCGACGAAGTCCTTATGGGCTGCGTCATCCAGGCTGGCCTCGGACAGAACGTAGCTCGTCAGGCATCTATAGCAGCAGGACTTCCTGTAGAAGTTCCGGCAGTCACGATCAACGTGGTCTGCGGTTCAGGACTCAACTGCGTTAACATGGCAGCAGATATGATCCTTGCAGGAGATGCGGATATCGTTGTTGCAGGCGGCATGGAGAACATGTCACAGGCTCCTTACGCAGCAATGAAGGGACGTTTCGGATATAGAATGAATAACGGAGTCCTCGTTGATACAATGGTAAACGATGCACTCTGGGATGCATTCAACAATTATCACATGATCAAGACAGCTGATAACGTGGCCAAGCAGTGGGGACTGACACGTGAAGAGCTCGATGAGTTCTCAGCACGCAGCCAGCAGAAGACTGAGAAGGCACAGGCTGACGGCAAGTTCAGGAAAGAGATCGTTCCGATTACTGTTAAGGTAAAGAAGAGCGAAGTCGTTGTTGATACAGATGAAGGCCCTCGTCCCGGAACAACAGTAGAGGGACTTGCAAAACTTCGTGCGATCAATCCTGATGGAGTCACAACAGCAGGCAATGCTTCAGGAATTAACGATGGCGCTGCAGCTGTAGTAGTGATGAGCGAAGAGAAAGCCAAAGAACTCGGCGTAAAACCTATGGCTACATGGGTGGCAGGAGCGCTCGGCGGTGTTGATCCCTCTATCATGGGTGTCGGCCCTGTCGCAGCAACAAAGAAGGTTCTCGCAAGAACAGGACTTACGATCGATGATTTTGATCTTTACGAAGCAAACGAAGCATTTGCAGCACAGTCAGTAGCTGTGGGCAAAGAGCTTAACTTTGATCAGAGCAAACTCAATATAAACGGCGGTGCTATTGCACTTGGCCATCCGGTAGGAGCTTCAGGCGCCCGCATTCTTGTTACTCTTCTTCATGAGATGGAGGACACAGGGGCTAAGAGAGGTCTCGCTACACTCTGTATCGGCGGCGGCATGGGCTGCGCTACAGTAGTTGAGAAGTACGAAGGATAATCAATAACAGATTGTTTTATTACGGTCGGGCGGGTCTGAATGGTCAGAATCCTCCCGACCGTATGTTGCGCTATTGACCAAGTACGATATTTCATAGATAAAAGATACTTTTGACACCTACACCACATTATTAAAAGGAGACAG
>JAQWCI010000088.1 GCA_028706005.1 Lachnospiraceae bacterium | reverse complement strand
GACAGCGTCAGAGGCTTGAAATTGCAAGAGTCCTTGCCCAGGATCCGACTATGATAATCCTCGATGAGGCGACCAGCGCTCTCGATGCAAAAACTGAGTATGAGGCAGTAAAAGCAATCAAAGACAGAGGGATAACGTGTATTATGGTGGCTCACAGACTGTCTACCATTCGTGACTGTGATGAGATACTGGTGTTGGACAAAGGCAAAGTAATGGAGCGCGGAACGCACAAAGAGCTTTATGCTAAAGGCGGGCTGTACTCTCAACTTGTGACGAATGAATAGGAGGAACTTTCATGGGCTGGTTTGATGAACAGATACGAGAGAGAAAAAACCATGATGATGATGTTTTCTCCGATTCAGTTCGTGAACTGCGTGGTGCTGTAGTCGGGGAGAACATTTCTCTTGCGCTGAATGATGCAAGTATAGTGACGCAGAATGCGATTGATGAGATATTGAAATATTATCACGTAAAGGCACGTGATAAGTACGAAAATGTCACGGACATGAACGAAAGACTTGATTATATGCTCCGTCCTTTCGGAATAATGAGGCGCTCTGTCAAGCTTTCAGAGGGGTGGTACAAAGATGCAGTAGGCGCCATGCTCGGCAGGTTCAAGACCGGAGAATCCGTTGCACTCATACCATCAGGCATGTCCGGATATTACTATAATGATCCGCAAACAGGAGTCAAAACAAGTGTAAACAGGAAGAACGAGAAGCTGTTTGACGGGGAAGCACTTTGTTTTTATAAGCCGCTTCCGCTCAAAAAAATCGGAATACCGGATCTTATGCGCTATATCGTACAGACGCTTTCAATATCAGATGTGGTATTTGTGATCGTTCTGATGTTCATAGTGACCCTTATAGGATTGATAATGCCAAAACTTAACAATCTTCTTATCGCGGAGGTCCTGCCTTCCGGCAGCACCCGGGTACTTGTGGCGATGGGATTGTTTATGGCAGGTGTCCTTATAAGTTCCACCTTGATAGAAGCTGTCAAGAGTCTGTTCATGGCAAGAATTGATACAAAACTCAGCGTGTCAGTTGAAGCTGCAAGCATGATGCGCGTTCTTTCAATGCCGGCAGACTTTTTCAGAAAATACAGCTCCGGAGAACTGGCAACAAGGAGCAATTATATCAGCACTCTTTGCGATATGCTTGTTTCGTCTGTGCTGTCAACAGGCCTCACATCATTGTTCTCACTGATATATATCTTTCAGATCTTTGGATTTGCGGCATCTCTTGTTGTACCATCATTGTGCATAACGCTTGTAACTATAGTGTTCTCTCTTGTATCTACTCTTGTCCAGATGAAGCGCAGTAAGATAATGATGGAAAACGGATCCAGGCTCAATGGACTTTGCTATGCTCTGATCTAAGGGATACAGAAGATAAAACTTTCCGGATCTGAAAAACGCGCCTTCGCACGCTGGGCTGACAGCTATTCCGAGGATGCCAGGATGGAGTTCTGCCCTCCGATGTTCATAAAGATAAACAGCGTTATTTCTACCGGAATAAGTCTTATAGGAACTATAGTCCTGTACTACGCAGCTATTAAGAGCGGAGTTTCTGTTGCCAACTATTATTCATTCAATGCTTCATATGGAATGGTCTCCGGTGCTTTTGCTTCACTTTCAGGTATTGCACTTACCGTAGCTCAGATAAAGCCCATACTGGAGATGGCTTCCCCTCTGCTCGAAAATGTACCTGAGCAGTCAGAAGGCAAACAGGTCGTGACAGGCGTTACAGGCAACATAGAATTGTCTGATGTTTCGTTCAGATACTCAGAGTCAATGCCACTTATACTTGATAACATGTCACTCAGGATCAAACAGGGTCAGTATATAGCGATCGTAGGACCTACTGGCGCAGGAAAGTCAACACTGGTGCGTATTCTGCTCGGCTTTGAGACGCCGCAGAAAGGTGCGGTCTATTATGATGGCAAGGACATGGAAACACTTGATCCGAAGTCACTAAGGCGCAGGATAGGTGTGGTCACTCAGGATGGAAAACTGTTTCAGGGTGATATTTATGAGAACATAGTTATTTCAGCTCCATGGCTTACTCAGAAGGACGCATGGGAGGCAGCTGAACTGGCAGGCATGGCTGAAGATATTCATCAGATGCCAATGGGCATGAACACAATGATATCCGGTGGAAGTGGGGGTATATCAGGAGGACAGAAACAGCGGCTCATGATAGCAAGGGCTATTGCTCCGAAACCGAAGATACTCATATTTGATGAAGCTACTTCTGCACTTGACAACATTACACAGAAGAAGGTGTCGGAATCACTGGACAGCCTTAAGTGCACAAGGATAGTAATAGCACACAGGCTTTCTACCATCAGACACTGTGACCGCATACTTTATCTTGACGGCGGACACATACTTGAGGATGGCACATATGAGGAACTGATAGCAAAGAACGGGCTTTTCGCGGAGCTTGTGGCAAGACAGAGACTGGACGTTTCTTAAAAAAGTTATAAGAAATTATAAAATTTCTGATTGACAGCGCGGGAATCGCTGACTATAATGACGTTATTCACAGCGAAGGCGCTTTTGATTATTTATCAGGAGCGCCTTTTTGTATGCGTAAATCTCTCCGCAGATGGAGACATAAATTCAAGGAGGAGATATGAAGACCTTAGCGTATTACAATGGAAAACTTGGCGAGGCGGATGAGATCACAGTCCCGTTTAACGACAGATCACACTGGTTCGGCGATGGAGTTTATGATGCTGGTCCGTCAAGAAATTATAAAATGTTCGCGATTGACGAGCACATCGAGAGGTTCTTCAACAGTGCCGCACTCATGGATATCGTAATTCCAAAGAGCAAGGATGAGATCAGGGATCTTCTTGAGGAACTTGTAAAGAAGATGGATACGGGTGATAACTTCGTATATATTGAGTGCACCAGAGGCGGTTTTGGAATGCGCGGTCATGTATATGACAAGGTGCCAGGAAATCTCTGGGTAATGATGATGCCTCAGAAGGTCTGCGAAGGACTTAGCCCAATTAAGCTCATAACAGTTGAGGACACAAGATTTTATCACTGCAACTGCAAAACACTCAATCTTCTCCCTTCAGTGTTGGCGGCAGAAGAAGCCAAGAGAAAAGGCTGTGATGAAACAATTCTTTACAGACCGGGCGGACGCGTAACAGAATGTGCACACAGCAATTGCCACATTATAAAGGACGGAAAACTGTTCACGGCACCTACTGATGAGCTGATCCTTCCCGGAATCGCAAGGGCACACATGATCAGAATGGCCAAGAAGCTTGGCTATGGCGTCAGTGAAACACCATATAATCTCAAGGATGTTTTTGAGGCTGAAGAAGTCCTGGTATCGAGTTCATCCAACCCGTGCCTGCATGCATGCGAGCTTGACGGCAAGCCGGTGGGCGGCAAGAACCCGGAAATGCTGGAAGACCTGAGAAAACACCTGGTAGAAGAACTCTACGAAGCAACAGAGTAACTGCAGGATCATTAAAAAGTTTTCGTTTTTATTTAGCAGTATCAGAATTTAATTTGGTATATAAAAATGACAGTGAGGTCATAATGCTGGACTCGCTGTCATTTTTTATATAAATGGGCAGGAATATTACCCGGACATATGAGGAGGCAGATTATGGAAGCATTCAGTAATTTTGTAAGTGAACTGGACAGTTTTGTCTGGGGACCCGTTATGCTGGTCCTGCTTATCGGAACAGGAATCTTCGTCACGATAAGGATCAAGTTCAGGACGTGGAGAAACCTCGGATATGCGCTTCACAGTGTTATGTCTATGGAAGCACGCACTACTACGAGAGGGAGCGGTGATGTTTCACCGTTTGCCTGCCTTTGTACAGCTCTTGCAGCTACAATAGGCACTGGCAATATTGTAGGCGTCGCGACCGCGATGTTCGCAGGCGGCCCCGGAGCTCTTGTATGGATGGAAATCTGTGCGCTCTTCGGGCTTACGACTAAGTTCAGTGAGTGCATGCTGGCAGTCAAGTATCGCGAAACAAACTCCAAGGGCGAGATGATGGGCGGCCCCATGTTCACAATGAAGAACGGCTTTAAGAACAAGAAAGCCGGAGCTATCATGGGTATGGTGTTTGCAGTCCTCGCAGTTATTGCTTCATTCGGTATTGGCAATATGACGCAGGCAAACTCGATATCAGGAGCTCTTCAGTCAACATTCTCGGTTCCTACGTGGGTCACGGGAATTATTATCACGGCGCTTTCACTGTTCATAGTTGTAGGTGGAATCAAGTCAATATCAAAGGTTTCAAGTTTTGTCGTTCCGCTTATGGCAGTTTTCTATGTGATATTCGGAGCCGTAGTTATTATCATGAATTACCGCAATATTCCTACCGGTGTATATCAGATATTAGTTATGGCATTCGCACCCCAGGCAGTCGGCGGTGGCATTCTCGGTTCAATTACAGTTTCGATAATGAATGAAATCAGATATGGTTTTGCAAGAGGCTGTTTCTCAAACGAAGCAGGCATGGGCTCCGCAGCCATCACAGCTGCTGCTGCAACAACTGATGACTGTGTCCGCCAGGGCTACATTAACATGACTGGAACTTTCTTTGATACGATCGTTGTCTGCACAATTACAGGACTTGCAATCGCAACCTCAGGAGTCCTCGGAACTGCAGCTGCAGATGGGACACCTCTTCAGGGCGTAAACCTTACAATGGCTGCATTCGCCAGTGTGCTCGGACCATTCGGCAATATAATTGTCACGGTAGGAATTGTACTCTTCGCATTCTCGACAATCATAGGCTGGGAGTATCACGGTGAAAAAGCTTTCGAGTATGTATGCAAGAACCGGGCAGCTATCATGTGCTACAGAATCGTCTTTTCACTGATAGTATATGTCGGTGCCACACAGACTCTCGATCTTGTATGGAACCTTTCAGATGTGGCAAACGCTTTGATGGCTATTCCCAACCTTATCTGCCTGCTCGTAATGAGCAAAGAGATCGCTTCGGAAGTCAACCGTTTCCAGCCTACTATTGACGCTGAGAAGGCAGCTTACAGGCACAAAGCTAAGAAGGAAGAAGAGGCAGCCTGAGAAGGGCAGCACTCAGCTCGCATACATGGTAAAGTGCATAGCATCGGGCAGAAACTGAGTAATAAGCTTGATCTTGGGATAACCGGATCAGGCAAAACAAGTGAATAATCCAGTATAATAAACAGCTGAGGTGATTCCTTAACAGGATGCCTCAGCTGTTTTGTGATGGTGTTATTAGTGACCGATTTTATGCTGCCGGAGATGAGATATCGCTGCCAGCAGATGAATTCTCGGAAGTGCCCGCGCCTGATGACTGCGAAGGACTGCTTGCAGAAGTTCCTGAGGATTCCTGTGTTCCGCCAGTGTCTGAACCGGAGGTGCATTCTGAACTCCCTGCAGAGGAAGCTGATGAAGCCTCGCCAGATGAAGCACCATCGGATGAAGCAATAGAGGAACCTGCTGAGCTTCCGCTCGATGAACCAGAAGCCGCGCCTGACGAACCATCTGAAGAACTCTCTGATGAACCTTCGCTTGCTCCTTCTGATGAGGCTTCGCTTGCGCCTTCTGTAAATGCCTCCAATGCAGCTTCTGTGCTTCCACCGGATGAAGCTTCCATTGCGGATTCCTCGTCGCCAGTGAGAGATAAGAAGGACAGAGTGTCTGGCACTTTTACATAAGCCCTTTCTGGAATACTGTATATATCGTATTCACTATATTTCATTACGGATGCGGTGGCATCACCAGAAAGGTAAATCATAAAGCCAATACGTTTGTCATTGTTTATCAAGATATTATTAATGTATATTGGTAATCCATCATAGTAAGGATCATAAGGACACGCTATGGGGTAAGCTGTGTCTCCAATTGATGCCTCAATCATCAACGAGCAGATGGGATCATTGCCGGCCTCGACTGATGCTGATGAAGCAGCATTTACATCTCCTATGAATGAAGCGATTTCTTTTGACGAGTCATATTCCTTTTCTCCCATTTCGAACTTTGTAATCGAGTAATTATTAATTACCATATCAGCAGTACAGACATCGGAATACTCTTCCTTCAAATAATCATAGGATCTGAAATGAAGAGGTATTGTTGTCTCTATGGAGCTTGTTATTGGGATCAGGAAAGAACCCGTTGATTTTTCATCTCCGTCATTGTAGGAGTATTCCAGTTCGGGAAGAGTTTGAGAATAATCACTGTTCATGCTCACTACCAGTGAATTATCAGTAAAATCAACGCCGCTAGCCAAAGGATTTATGCCAATATTATCAAGGTTTTCTGTTATGCGGGGAATTGTGGTAATGTTAGTGGGATCACAGTTATAACAATATATTTGATAGCGTGCCGATGCTCTCAGCTTGTCTTCTCTTGTCAGAAAATTGTATAAATAATAATCATTTGAGAAGGTGAGCTTAACAGACATGGGTGACACGGCTTCACCATCATCGTCAGTAACCAGGGTTTCTCCATAACCAGCGGCAAGCATTTCGCTTAATGAAATAGTATTGCCGGGTAAGGTTGTGCCATATTTCGATGAGTCTACTTTGCAGTCGTCTTCGAGCGGAGTCGACCAATACCAGCGGTTTTCTTTTTCCATATTACTGTTTCTGAAGAGGAAGACGAGACCGCAGTCTTGAGCATCTGCCATGGAATACTCGTGATTTATCTTTGTCAGGGGAGCGTTTACTGAGAAGCGCATCTCTTCGCTGGGGTCTCCTTCCTGGACAAAGTAAACTCCGGTATCGTATTCCTGAAGAGTGCTCTGGTAATAGCTGATCATATATTTTTCATCAAAATTGAAATTGTTCCAGCCATCATCACCTGGTTCAAGTGTGCTCTTAACATTGTAGTTATTATCAAGAAATTCGATTTTTGAGCAGGTGACAGTGTCAGGATTTCCAGATGAAAACCATGTAATATATGTCAATTGAACATTCTCAACTTCATCAGTTCCCTTATTAGTCAACAGACCTCTTATAACATATTCATAAGAATTAGTATATGTCTTAATCGTGGGAAGGACATTAAGGCCTTCGATTTTGTATTCATCATAGCCACCCATATCTATGAGAGCATAATTGAGCTTGTAAGGAACTATATTCCCCAGAGGAGTGTCAAGTGTCGGAGCAGATATCAGCACATCCCGCGCTTCATTATCGCGGCCGCGACCGCTGCGCAGGATACCGCAATGGATAGAAGAAAGAGATGACTTAAAGGATTCAAATTTTGATGTATCAATTGTTGAGGTTAAGGTGTTATTGCCTTTATCATACGTTGTATCTGTGATTGCAGAGGATAACTCAATAAGATCCCCCTCTGTAAGGTTGTCTTTGAACCATTTCACAAATTCAGTATGCTTGGGAAGTATCATCCAGTCAGTATAACCCTGAAGAGCAATTTGTTTGAACGGGATAAACACAGATATGCCCGCCATATTTGCATCTCCATCTTCTTTTCTGGTGGATTTGCTGTATATGGCAAGCTCTTTAACGGCTTTGAGTGCAGCGTCTGTCTCACTGGTGCAAATACCGGCTTTACTAAGTCCCACAAGAAACTGACCGGCATCAACGAGGTCATAGTTTTTTGTTTCCGACTCGGCAAGGGAACCGTAATCATCAAGGAAGGCTCGAACTGAGTGAATTTTCGCATAAGAAAGCGAATCGCCGTTTACGTTAATATATGACATAAGGGCGGTCATTGCCTGCTCGTAGGCTGTCAGGGCATTGTATGCCTTACTTGTATCGCAGACAGCCATAAGCTGCTCCAGATCTGTTACATCTGTTTTGATTTTCTGAAAATCATCAACTATCTGCTTGTATGCATCAAGTGGTGATTCAGGTGATTCAGAGAACTTCTTAAGAAAAGCATAAGACCATCCTCCTTCTTCTATTTCTTCTGACGCTATATAGTATTTCGTGTAAGGGGAGAGGGCAACACTCAGATCAAGGCTTCCCATCATGCAGGCATCCATGCCGATGAAATCGAGCTTTTTTCCACCCTGATAAAGCCTGCTGCTCCTGTAGCCCTGGCATAGCTGCCTGGTACTTATAGAGTGCTGTGGCCCATTATCATCATTGACACATACGCCCTTATTTACTCCGCCTCCGTGATTCCACATGATTACTGAGTAATGATCCGCATCATAGTTGTCATACATCCAGTTAACGGAACCGGCAAGGCATTCAGGCGTGCTGATATCGAGAGAATCTTTGTCTGCCTGAAATAACGGGATAAGTGTATTTATATTGATCTCTGAGGGCGCTCTTTCGCTTGTAAGATTACCACTAAAATCCTTGTCAGGTACGAGCCTGTACATTACATTGTTGACACCATTGTTATCAAAGCCTTTATCCTTGCAAACAGTTTGAATTGATGGGCTCCATTTTGTTGTCCCACCTGCCATGACCAGAATCTCAAGATTCTCAGGATTATAATGTGAAGTTATCATTTGGGCAAGATCGTAACCGGCGGCACCTATAGAACCTTCTGATGCCTTATTACTTTCCAGGTTTGTTCCACACAGATAAAAGAGGAGAACGGATTTTTTCTTTACTCTTGTGCCTGCAGTGTAGTTTGTGTCTTCTGAATTTATATGCGCAGAGATGCCCTGACTCTTCCGTACACTATCGTCATAGTTATATGCGGAAAGGTCCGCAGGTGTGACTGTTCCGTAATCAGGCAGATACGAATAAGGCCATGAGGGGTCAGTGCCGGGACCTGGATCATCTTTACTTTCAGTGCTGCCACCTGATGAATTGCCGCCTGAGCCCGAACCACTGTCTGCAGTTATTGCAGCGACCTGAGTAGTGGCTGCTGTGGAAGCAGAGGCCGCAGAAGAGGATGAACCGGTTAGATCAAGAACCTCTGATGCCCCTGTACCGGCATTACCGGTGCCGTCATCAGATCCCTGAGAGTTCTGCCCACCGGCCTGACCTGAGCCGACTGATCCATTTGTTTTGCCGGATGAAGAATCTTCAGATTTGTCAGCGGAGGCAAGCTGGCTGCTGCCGGATGAGCCATCATCAGATTTGGCACTACCTGGATTATCTTCCGGTGAATCAGGTATAACTTCCCAGGTGGCAGAGTTGCCAGTTGCGGAATAATTGTTCTCAGAGTTTTCGACATTACCTTTTTTCCCGAGTTTCATCGGCAGCAGAACAGCTGCCAGTACCGTTGATCCCAAAAGTGCGATAATTACTGCACTCAGGACGATGTGTCTTCGAAAGAACAGCAGGACGCCGCTTCTCTTTCCTGATGAGTTGTTATTTGAATAAGCCATTTGTATGCCCCTCTTATGGAACTTGCCGTATTACAGAAAGAGAATTGTTATTCCGCTAAATCGGTTACATCTGTAATATACGAATGATGAAGAAAAAAGTACGTGAAAGCAGAAAATTAATTACACTGAAGCTAATGCTCATAGGTGACGGAGCAGACCATCGAATTCGCGGGTAAGAAAACGAGTCTGGCAAGACGCTCCTTAACTTGTTTACCCGCGAAATGGAGCAGACCGTCGAATTCGCGGGTAAGAAAACAAGTCTGGCAAGTGAGGCTTCTGCGAGGTTACCCGCGAAATGGAGCAGACCATCGAATTCGCGGGTAAGAAAACGAGTCTGGCAAGTGAGGCTTCTGCAGGTTTACCCGCGAAATGGGGCAGACCGTCGAATTCGCGGGTAAG
>JAQWCI010000087.1 GCA_028706005.1 Lachnospiraceae bacterium | reverse complement strand
TTCACAGAATTCAAAGGGCCCGAGCCGCGACTGGCTCAGCGTCGCCAAGAGTCCGCAGACCCGCAACAAGATAAATCAGTGGTTCAAGCAGGAACTCAAGGATGAAAATGTCGTAAAGGGCAGAGAGCTCATTGCAGCATATTGCAAAACAAAAGCTCTCATTCTTTCTGATATTTGCCAGAGTATCTACCAGGAAGCAGTCGAACGCAAATACGGATTCCGTGACTGGGATGCTGTTCTTGCGGCGATAGGCCACGGCGGCCTTAAAGAAGGTCAGGTCGTCAATAAGCTCACAGAGCTTTATGACAATGACCACAGGACAGTTCTCAGCAACGAAGAAGTCCTGAAGCAGGTAGAGGACAATGCCGCAGCCAATGAGCAGCGACCTGAGAAACACGAGAGAAATCCTATCCTGGTCAAAGGGATCCACGATGTGGATGTGCATTTCTCAAAGTGCTGCAATCCTGTCCCGGGCGACGAGATAGTAGGTTTTGTCACGCGCGGAAGAGGTGTTTCTATCCACCGCACTGACTGCGTCAATATCATACATATGCCGGAAATGGACAGAGTTCGCCTGATCGACGCGGAGTGGGAAGACGGAGCGGATACTACGAGTGACAAGTCATTCGAGGCCAAGATCGTTATCTACGCGGATGACAGATCAGGATTGCTGAATGATGTATCACGTGTTTTCACTGAACAGGGAATCAATATACTGAGCCTTACGACTAGAACGAGCCTTAAGAACAACACGGCGACGATGGAAGTCACATTCCGCATCCGTGGGAAGTCCGATCTCACTATGATCTCAGACAAGGTACGCCAGGTGCAGAGCGTAATTGATGTGGAGAGAGGCAAATAAGGTGGGATCGCGTGATGATCATATGTACCGGTGCTTCAACATAGGGCAGCAATCATCATTTCGATGGAAACGTTTGAACTGCAGACAGGAGTTTTATGTCAGATAAAAAAGACGTAATAGTTGGTGAATTCCAGGTGGGAATGCTGCCGACAAATTTCTATTTCCTGCATCTTAAAGGGAGCAATGACTGCATTACTTTTGATCCGGGAGATGATGGGGAGAAGATATACAATGAGCTGAAGAATCGCGGTCTGACTGTCAAAGCTATTTATCTGACGCACGGTCATTTTGATCATATCTGGGGACTTGCTGACCTGCGGAAACTGACTGGCGCGCCTGTTCTTGCATATGAAGGCGAGAAGCGTCTTCTGTCTGACCCTGAGCTTAACGAATCGGCTGGCTATTATCGCAGTTGCACCGTTGTCCCTGACAGGTGGCTCCGCGACGGCGAAGAGACGACATACGCCGGAATCACTTCAAAACTTCTGGCGACACCCGGTCACACAGAGGGTAGCTGTTGCTATTATATTGATGCTTCCACACATGTTCTCATAAGCGGCGACACGCTATTTCAGTACTCAGTCGGCAGGACAGACCTTCCGACCGGCTCTGAGAGCGCAATCGTCCACTCACTTCAGGACAAAATAAAGCCGCTCCCGAATGACACCGTAGTGTATCCGGGACACGGCCCGCAGACTGATCTCGCAACTGAAAAGATGTTCAATGAATACATGAACTTCTGACTACAACTTTTCTCAGAACTTTTTGCTGAGATTGCTTCGAAAAGTGTAATTTCCTGGCAATTATCTTGCCTTACTGTCGTACTCAAAATCCGAATAATTCGGTATCGATGTGTCGAAGGCAGTGACATACATGGAATTCACTGTGGTCTGTGCACTGATGAAAAATGTGGTGTCATCAATATATTCGGCACGGAGGATCTTTGTTACTGTGGAATTCCTGTCATGGAGATCATATGTTTTGCCGAGTACTGTAAAGCTTGTGCCGTTTATAGTGAATTCAGGACGATAATTGATGTCCTGTGCGGACTTGAGTTCAGTCAGAGACCAGGAAGGATTCAGAGAATCATCCACGTGTACCATGATCGTGAAGGTGCTTGCCTTGAGATTGTCTGAAAGTCCGTATTCAGTAAATGTCACGAATGTGTCACCGGACTTCAGACCGGTGAATACATAATACCTTGTTCCCAGATTGGTGAATCCGTCCTGAGCTTCTTCATTTGGCTTTTCCTGATAGAATTCGTTCGCATCACATTTAAGAATACTCTCATCTTTTACAGTAGCAGTCCATATGCTGAACTTGCCCTCGTAAATCGGGAACGCGAACTGATGCCCGCCTAATGTTATCCCGGCAGATGACACAATCTTGTCGCCATTTGAATCAAGCATACTCTCAATACCATCACTAGTTGCGGATATTGGCACGGCAGTAGCTGCCGACACGGTCCTTGCAGAAAAAATCATTGCTGCTATTACCAGGATCCCGGCTAACGCCGTGGTCAACAGTCTGAAAAGTTTCCTGTGATCTATGCTTTCTTCTCTTACACTTGCATAATTGCTCATCTTGTAACCTCCATTTTTGTTAATGCTCCAACTTCCAGAATATTTCAGATACTGGTATTGTACTTAATATGGCATGAAAAGACCAGCCGGGTCTATATAAATATATACGCTTTACGTATACACGCGTGAAGGATATAATTATGTATGATAAATGACTTCGCAGACAAAGAAACTGAAAAGATATTTGACCAACATTTTTCTAAAAAGTTGCCTCAGGCAATTCAGAGAATAGCATTGCGCAAACTGATAATGATTAATGACGCAGAAAATTTGGAGGATTTAAGAGTACCTCCTTCAAATCATCTGGAGTTGTTACATGGTGACAGAGAAGGTCAGTACAGTATAAGAATTAATGATCAATACAGAATATGCTTTACTGAGGACAGGAACATAATTCACAATGTTGAAATCGTTGATTACCATTAAACTACTGTGGAAAGGAGCATAAAAATGGAAAAAACAATTGAAACACCGAAGATCAGCGAAATTCTGTCTGAAGAATTCATGGAGCCGTTGGGAATTTCGTCATATAAATTAGCAAAGGAAATTCATGTACCGACTTCACGCGTGCAGGAAATTCTTCATGACAGAAGAAAGATAACTGTTGATACATCGCTCAGGCTTGGCAAGTATTTTGGAGTGTCCGACAGATATTTCCTTGATTTGCAGAATGACATCGATATTCGCAACACAAAGAAGATTCTCAAAAACGAAATCAGTACGATTCAGGAAGTAAAGAGTGAAAGATTATGCTGATGCATAATCTTTCACTCATCAGGTTTGTGCCTGAGCACAAACCTGAATAACACAGCCAGAAAACCGCATACGCGGATTTTCTGGCGTGAGCCTTCACAAAAAACGCTCAGGCATGAAAGGTAAATATGCTTGATCAGAGCCTGTATAAAGAGTATACAGATAATGTAGGTGTCAAACCCCCATTTTGGCTATGATGCTATACGAATTGCTCCGCTTCTATCGAAGCTTGCGCAATTCTCCCCACACTCGGAATCCGCTGATTTACTGCGTAAATCGCTACTTCCGAGTGTGGGACGGGTCCCAAATACGTTCTGCTTTTTCTGCAAGCAGAAACGCAGAATGTACTTTTGACCCTTATATCATACAGATTAAGGACATACAAAAATGCTGACAGCGATTGTAAATATAGATTTATACAGATATGAAATAAATTCACTCATAAAGGCTTTCTATCCGGAGGAGACGGTGAAGGTACTGGTCGTGGGTGACTCAGACACGTCTACAAACGTACGCACGGCCGCGGGTATATCAGAGGCACCGTTTCTGTCCGTCAAGTACACAGAAGACAAGTTGACCATATCAGTCAAAACAAGTAACAAACCCGCTATCTGCGCGGAATACGAAGGCTCTGAATGCGATGAAAAGTCTGTTGCAATTAAGAATGAGCTAAAACATATGTTGTACCAGGTCCTGTCAGAAGAGACGGGACGCGAGCTTCCCTGGGGCGAGCTGATCGGGATCAGACCGACAAAACTTGCGATGATGCATATAGACGGCGGGGCTACAGATGATGAGACAGTGAAGTACATGATGGATGAGCATCGTGTCAGCCGCGGAAAAGCCGAGCTTGCCGTAGAGATCGCAAGGCGCGAGAAGAAGATCCTTCAGAACATTCATTACGAGAATGGCTACAGCTTGTACATCGGGATCCCTTTCTGCCCGACTACCTGTCTGTATTGCTCTTTCACGAGTTTTCCGCTCGCTTCCTGGAAGGACCGGGTCGACACATATCTTGATGCTCTGATCCATGAGATAGAAGCGACCGCCCGGATGATGAAATCTCGTGGCAAGGTGCTCGATACTGTATATATTGGTGGAGGTACACCGACAACACTTGAACCGGAGCAGCTCGACAGACTGCTGAATGCAATCGAGGATAATTTTGAGGAAGAAACCAAGCACAGTACAGTGTCACCGGATCAAGCGGATGGACATAGTTTAGCCTCAACGCTCCAGGAATTCACGGTCGAGGCGGGCAGACCTGACAGCATTACACCGGACAAACTGGCGATGCTAAGGAAGCATGGGGTCAGGCGCATAAGCGTTAATCCTCAGACGATGAACGACAGGACTCTTGAACTCATCGGCAGAAGGCACAGTGTTCAACAGGTCATCGATGCATTCCACATGGCGCGCGAGGCGGGTTTTGACAATATAAACATGGACATAATTCTCGGGCTCCCGGAGGAGACCGAAGAGGATGTACACAGAACAATTGACGAGATATCAAAACTTCATCCGGACGACCTCACGGTGCATTCCCTGGCCCTCAAGCGCGCGTCAAGAATGCAGCAGTGGATTGAGCAGAATGGATTTACGTCTATCCACAACACAGACGAAACAATGAAGATAGCAGCTGACGGCGCTGCCGCGATGGGACTTGAACCGTACTATCTTTACAGGCAGAAGAATATGTCCGGGAACTTTGAAAATGTTGGATATGCTGCGCCTGGCAAGGCGGGTATATACAACATACTTATTATGGAAGAGAAACAGACGATTCTCGCTCTCGGAGCAGGCGCCATAACGAAACGGGTCTTTCCGGATGGACGCATCGAGAGGTGCGACAACGCCAAGGATGTGGCTACATATATTGCAAACATTGACGAAATGATAGAGCGGAAAGAGAAACTGTTCGCTGAGTAATATGCACTTGTTTTGCTGCCGGGTCTTACTGCTCATCTGCGGCGAAGAAGACCATGCAGGCTCATGCATCAGATACAATAAAGCCTGGCACAATAAGACAGGAATACCGCTTCACTGGATAAAAGGCGCAGGACATAACTCTAACACGGATAAACCGGAAGAGATCAATGCGCTGATAGAAACATTGACTTGACTAAGCCGTTCGACTCATTTTATAATGATTTACAAATTAGTGAGCCGAACGGCTCATTTTATACAACCAGGCAAGATATTTAGCCGAACGGCTAAATACAAAAACCAATACGTACAATATAGCCGAACGGCTAAATGCATGTTCAAATAGAGCTCAGATATGGTGGTAATCACAGCCAGAAAACCGCATACGCGGATTTTCTGGCGTACGCAATGCGACAAGGACAGTCGCATAAGCGAACAACGCTCAGGTATGAAAGGTAAACATGAAAATATCAGATGTGAAAACTTTTGGGAAGGCCCTCAGAGAACAGCGCAAGAAGCGTAATTACACGCAGGCTTATCTCGCTGAGTATACCGGGTTCAGTGTGAGTTTTATCTCCGATCTGGAGAGAGGAAAGCCTACTGCGGAACTTGGAAAAGCTCTTTATCTCGCTAACCTCCTCGGTCTTGATTGTGAGCTGAATTCACGCCAGTCTAAACCGAATGATCATGTTTCATTATGGGTGTAAGAAATGCAAGAACTCAGAGTTGATATTGAAATACAGGGAACCTTTGTAACCACTGGATATATCTTTGGAAACAGCGTTAATGATGCATGCTTCAAATATGATACGAGCTATGTAGAAAGACCTGCGGGCGTACCGATATCAATCAGTCTGCCCTTCCAGGATGAACCGTTTTCACCGGACAAAACTCGAAACTATTTTGAGGGACTTCTGCCGGAAGGCTTTTCAAGAAAATCTGTTGCCAAATGGATGCATGCTGACGAGAATGATTACCTTTCGATATTATATGGCCTTGGAAAAGAGTGCCTTGGGGCGGTAAGAATTTCAGATGACAGTATTCAGGAAGACAAGCCTTCCTATGAACTTTTGTCGGAAGAGCAGGTACATGAACTGGCATGTGAAGGAGCCACAAAATCCGCACAGCTTGTTACGGAGGCACATCTGTCATTGACTGGGGCATCAGGCAAAGTCGGACTCTACTATGATGCCGGGAATGACAGATGGTACATGCCTATGGGAACTGCACCAAGTACGCATATCCTCAAGCAAAGTCATATCAGGCTTGACAGCATTGTGAGCAACGAAAGGCTGGCACTGCTGACAGCTTCAAAACTCGGAATAGACGTTCCTGACAGTTTTATCGTGGGGGCCGGAGACAAAAACGAAGAGGATGTTTTGTTTGCTACTCGCAGATTTGACAGGAGAATAAGTGCTGCGAATAACAGATCAATAAGCGGAATGCCATCTCCGATCCGCCTGCATCAGGAAGATTTTGCACAGGCAATGGGAGTGCCGGCTGCTCAAAAATACGAGGAGCAACAGAGAGGCTACCTCGGTAAAATGTTCGAGCTGCTCGCACTGTATTCTGCTGACCCCATTGAAGATCAGCTGAAGCTGTGGGACATTATTATTTTTGATTATCTCGTAGGTAACACCGATGATCACATCAAGAACATTTCTCTTTTGTATGGCGAGAATATGGACAACATACGGCTGGCTCCAGCGTACGATATAGTGAGCACGGTGGTTTATAAGAACAGCACGCGCAACATGTCAATATACATCGGGGGAGAGCGCAGCCTCGACAGAATAAACAGGGATACATTTGCGGATGCCGCGAGAGAAACGGGTTTTAATCCCAAAATGATCCTCAATTGTTTTGACAGATTATCATCAGGATTTGAGGCGGCACTTTCTGAGGCGGCACAGGAACTTGAGACTGCCGGATTTGAAAAGGCAGTTTCCATAAGTGATACAATCCTGCAAAAAGGCGGGATCGCTGCAGTCAGGCAAAACAAGTAAAACGCCAGGCTCTGGATCATAAGTAACCTGACAGACACTTGCCAATCCTGTTTTTTTGGTGTATTGTTCAAAAACGTCGGAACTTTGTTGCCGACAACGGCTACAAAAGGCAATAGCTTGTCAATATAGCGCAGCCGTCCAGCGTTGCAGATCAATCTTCCGGCATGTAATAAACGGAGATGGGCAGCAACAGGAAATGCAGTTAGCGCAGCAATAATTACAGGAGTAAATTACACAATGGCAAAGAATCTGATAATAGTGGAATCACCCGCAAAATCCAAAACAATCAAGAAATTCCTGGGATCTAACTACCAGGTGGTCGCCAGCCAGGGCCATGTGCGCGACCTCCCGAAAAGTCAGATGGGTATCGATATTGAGCACGATTATGAGCCCAAATACATAACGATAAGAGGCAAGGGAGAGCTTCTCTCTGCCCTTCGCAAAGAGGCCAAAAAGGCCGACAGAATATATCTCGCAACTGACCCTGACCGCGAAGGGGAAGCCATTAGCTGGCATCTGCTCGCGGCACTCGGATCATCACTGGACGGAAGAAAAGTCCAGAGGATCACTTTCAACGAGATCACAAAGAACGCCGTCCGCGAAGCAATCAAGAATCCACGCGATATTGACATGAATCTCGTGGACGCGCAGCAGGCGCGCCGCATCATGGATAGAATGGTCGGTTACCGCATCAGCCCGCTCCTCTGGGCGAAGGTCAAACGTGGTCTGTCAGCAGGCCGTGTACAGTCCGTCGCACTCAGAATGATCGGCGACAGGGAGGACGAGATCAACTCGTTCATCCCGGAAGAATACTGGACGCTTGACGCGATATTTGATGTAAAGGGCGAGAAAACTCCGATAACAGCGCATTATTACGGGACAACGGCAGACAAGGCCGCAGTTAAGATCAAGGATGAAGCGACAGCACAGGCTATTCAGGACGACCTCAGCAAAACAAGTTTTGCCGTGAGTGAAGTGAAGAAAAGTGAGCGTGTCAAGAAGGTTCCTCTTCCGTTCACGACCTCGACTCTTCAGCAGGAAGCCAGCAAAACTCTCAATTTCTCAACACAGAAAACAATGCGTATCGCGCAGCAGCTTTACGAAGGCGTTGACATAAAGGGCCAGGGAACCGTCGGTCTTATCACATATCTTCGAACAGACAGCACGCGTACATCTGACGAAGCAAATGACGCGGCGCGCGAGTTCATCACAGCAAAATTCGGCGAAGATTATACCGCTGTATCAAGCACAGATAAGAAGGAAAAGGCTAAGGCCGTCAAGATCCAGGACGCGCATGAAGCAATACGTCCTACCGACATCACACGCACAGCGGAAGCAGTCAAAGCTGATCTTTCAAGAGACCAGTACCGCCTGTACCAGCTCATCTGGAAACGTTTTGCCGCATCAAGAATGAGCGCTGCCAAATACGAGACCACACAGGTCCGCATTGAAGGCAAGGGCAAACAAAACACACATGTTTTCACGGTTTCCGCTTCACACGTCAAGTTCGACGGCTTTATGGCTGTCTACACAAATGATGAAGAAGAGGGCATGAACAGTGGTATGACGAAGGGACTCGACGAGAAGTCCAAACTGAAGCTCTCGAAGTTCAATCCACAGCAGCATTTCACGCAGCCGGCACCTCACTACACAGAAGCTTCACTCGTCCGCGCACTCGAAGAGCAGGGCATCGGACGTCCTTCGACTTACGCACCGACCATCACCACTATCATGGCTCGCCGCTACGTCGTCAAGGAAGAGAAGAACCTTTACATGACAGAGATCGGCGAAGTCGTGAACAAGATAATGAAAGATGAATTCCCTCAGATCGTGGATCCCAGTTTTACCGCGAATCTCGAGAGCCTGCTAGACGGCGTCGCCGACGGCAAGGTGAAATGGAAAACAATCATCGAGAACTTCTATCCTGATCTCGACGAGGCTGTTAAGAAGGCCGAGGGCGAACTCGCGAAAGTTACTATCGCGGACGAAGAGACAGAAGAGATATGTGAGAACTGTGGCCGCCACATGGTCATAAAGTATGGCCCGCACGGCAAGTTCCTTGCCTGCCCCGGTTTCCCCGAGTGCCGCAACACCAAACCTTATTTTGAGAAGATCGGTGTCGCCTGCCCGAAATGCGGCAAGGACATTGTCATCAAGAAAACAAGAAAAGGCCGCAAATACTACGGCTGCATGGGCAATCCGGAATGTGATTTCATGGTCTGGCAGAAACCCTCTGACAAGAAGTGCCCCAAGTGCGGAAGCCTCATGCTAGAGAAGGGCAAGAAGCTCGTCTGCTGGAACGAAGACTGCGGCTACGTCGAGGATATGCCTGACAAGGAAGACAAATAAAGCCTGCAGGCAAAACTTGTTTTGACGGCGGTATAGAATCTTCTCAGTGAGCCGTAATCAGGCTCGGCAGTCATGGGAGGGCGAATGGACGATCAGACAGATACAGAGCGCGAAGAAACCGGCGGCCATATTAGTTTTGATGAACGAATTGATCCCGGCAAACGCTGTGGTCACACTGGTTTCAGACTTGTGATCACTGACCCCGCAGAAACTGCGCCCATAATAGAGCCCGGAAGAGCTTTTGCCGTCGAAGGACGGATAGA
>JAQWCI010000086.1 GCA_028706005.1 Lachnospiraceae bacterium | reverse complement strand
TTTGTATAAGGACGCACTTTACCGTTTGCGACAGCAAGATGATCCGGATGGACAGCATAACCTTTGAGTGCCGCTTCGTCCCTGAGCGTGCAGTTTAGCATCAGATCACAGTTTGAGGAATCAAGGTGCGTCGTCTGCACATGAACATCAATGAGTCCCGGCACCTTTCCTACAAGCCCCTCAAGACCTTCTTTTATTTCTTTCTTAACAGTAGCTTTCTCAACATCCGACAATTCGTCCCTCAGCTGCCACAGAATAATATGCTTTACCATTTGTTTTCCTCCACAATTAATTTCTTTGCAAATGCCAGCGTTCTGTTTGTCCGCCGGAACAGATACCTGTGTGTAAAAACTCCGGGCGCATCCGTATCTGGATGCATCCGGAGCATCATTACTATATGAGTTTAGCCACTCAAATAGGTCAAGTCAACCATCCCGCCAGATTTAGCTGCACTGATAACCAGGTTACTGTGTTCTGTGAATGCTGTTCTTCTCACGATATTCAGTAGGTGTCATCCCCGTCTTCCTTCTGAATGCGAGCGAGAAATAGTTTTTGTCACTGTAACCGGCCTTAATTGCCACTTCGCCTGTCGGCAACGGGGTCGTCGCCAGAAGATCCGTAATATCCTGAATTGATGTATAAGTGAACTACTTTATTCACTTTCATGATCTAACGATAGCACGCCGGTTATTCATTCAAAATATAATAATTTGCTCTGATTCTTTACTTTTTTTACCAGACTCTTATTCTGCTGTCCGCTTTCTCAAAAGGTCCAGCCTCCGGCGATGTCATGCGTATGTCGTCGTTGTAATCTCTGTCCATCACTATTTCAGAGCCATCAGGATTTTCAAAGCGTTCTTCCGGTTCGAATGCCATGCCCATCATGGGCGTTGAAATAATACTGCGTCTGCCGCCTTCCAAATACTTGAACAGATCTGTGTCAAGATAGTATTTCCCGCCATCTTCTGTAAGTTCAAGGCTCACCTTATGTTCTGAATCGTCGCTATAATTTTTTTCCTTACTGATATGTTTTGCCCCGTTAAAATAAACATTTCCATCCGTCCATACGGGAAGCGGGTTATAATATCTGTCGCTCGGCTCCGATCCCATTCCGCAATATCCGTCGAATTCAGATTTCCATTCATCCTCTGTGGGATAGTCTTCATAAGGAGCTGTTCCCACGCGAATGTTCATATCAGTCCACCCGCCGGCATTCGGAGCGATCTTCGCGCATACACTGTCAAAGCCTTCTTTGTGTTTGCACTGAACAAAGATGTTATTGTAAAAACGCACGTCCCCGTGAAGTATCGTCATAAAGCCGGCGACTTCTGTCCTGTGGATCATGTGATAAGGCGTATACCTAGGCGAAACAAGTGATTTCGTGCCGTTGTTCACACCCATCCCCACAGCTGTAAATGATCCTGCAACAAGGTTATGTACGAACGCAAGGCCCTGGCTCGCATACTTGAGTGACATCTGCGACAGCAGCACATTATTATCGATCAGTGTCGGACCATGTGATACTTCCACAAATATATCTTCGCCACATGCGGAAAGATGATCCTCAGTCACAGCGACATCATCCGGCAGAGTATTATCATGGAACAGATTCTTCGTGACTCTCGTTCCCTGAGCCTGCCAGTCAAGCCACAATCCTCTCGTGCAGTGATGAATGTGATTCTTTCTGATCACGACATCGATCGCGGCATGCATCTTTATTCCGCCGATCTCCGCTCCCGCAAGATTATGTCTGTTATTGATGTGATGGATCTCGTTCTCCTCAATAAGGCTGAACACTCCGCCGAGATGCCCGACAATACCGGTCTGTCCGCAATCGTGAATATTGCATCTCCTGACAATATGCGATCCGATGTTCTCTTTCGTCCAACCTTCGACCTGCGCCTGACAGATATTGTCCCTCTCTGTCTGTGTCCCATCCTTATATTTCCAGCTCAGCCATTTGTTATCATTATTTGGCTGTCTGTATTTTCCGAGTGATATTCCTGAACACTTTGAGTTCGCGACCTCACAATCCTCAATGATCCACCCCTTGCTCCAGTGTGGTCCTATCATGCCTTCCTGATATGCTGTCGGCGGCGCCCACTGCGTTGCCGCCTTATCTACCTTAAATCCCGAAAGGGTGATATAGCCTGTCCCCTCCTTTACAGGATAGAAACAATTCTCACGCACATTGATCTCTACATTTTCACTGTTGGGGTCAGCTCCGTGGAAGTTTGCCGTCAGCACTGTCTCATTTGCCTCTTCATCCTGCTCAGTGAGCCATGTATACAGACTGAACGCCGGATCCCATGTCAGCTTATCCTCCACAGGATTTAAGACCTTCTCTAAATCCGTGACTTCATACATAGCTTTATCATTGAGATAAACCTCTCCTGTATGCGCAATGAACGTCGCGATGAACCAGTCACCTCTGACCAGAGTCGTATATGGGTTATATGAGCCAAACACTCCATTTGGTATCCTTGCCTGCCACACATTGTCCTTTATGTTGACCCAGTTTTTCACCTGTTCAGCGCCGGTTATGACAGCTTTGCCCTGTTCTGACGCTCTGTATTCTATCCTCGCGTCCGGTCTTCCTGCGTTGACGGGATTTACATTTTCCCTGTATACACCGGGCAAAACAAGTATTTCCTCTCCGGGCATTGCTACATTTGCCGCATCCTGTATTCTGCTGAAAGGGTGCTCTTTACTTCCGTCACCGTGCTCCCTGGCAGCACCGTTAACATAAATCGTTCTGGTCATATTATTTCCTCCATAGCGGAGCTCTTTTGCTCCATTTTTATTTGATTTTTATCACTGCCTTCACCAGGTCGGTCTTGTTGCTTACCGCTTCCTGATACGCTTCCTGAATATGATCAAGATCAAACTCATGAGTTATTATCTGACCCACATTGATAGCGCCCTTCGATACCGCCGCAATAGCCTTCGGATAAATGTTTCTGTAACGAAATACAGATTTTATCGTGGCTTCTTTGTCCATTATCTGCGCGAAGTTATAGTTTATCTCTTCTTTAGCCGAAATTCCGACAAGAGTAATTGTTCCTCCGCGCTTTACCACAAAAGGTGTCTGTGCGATAGTCACCGGGGAACCGGCCGTCTCAAATACTTTGTCCCCGCCCATTCCATCCGTCGCCTTCATTATCTCTTCAACAGCATTGCACTTGCCGCTGTTTATGACTATATCAGCACCCATTTCCTTAGCCTTGGCGAGTTTTGCCTCTACGAGATCCGCAACTATTATCCTGCCTGCCCCGTGAGCCTTGCATGAAAGAAGTGTGACCAGGCCGATAGTTCCCGCGCCGAGAATGACTACCGTCTCTCCTACATGGACATCCCCCTGGTTTGCCGCATGGAACCCGACTGACAGCGGTTCTATGAGCGCGCCCTCTTTTGTTGATACATTGTCCGGCAACTTGAAGCACATATCAGCAGGGAACTCAATGTATTCTTCGTTGCAGCCCTGTACCGGAGGTGTTGCAAGAAAGACCACATCAGGGCAGAGATTATATTTGCCCGACTTGCAGAACTCGCACTTGCCGCATGTGATACCCGGTTCCAGACACACTCTGTCCCCGACCTTGAGCGTTGTCACGCCCTCTCCGACTTCTGATACTGTCCCTGCACATTCATGTCCCAGCATAAAATCTTCGTTCAGGTCCACTTCGTAAGACCCGCACTTACCACTGTGATAATAATGCACATCAGACCCGCATATACCCACATATTCCAGTGAAACAACAACCTTTCCAGGATCCGCTGATGGCATGTCGATTTCCTTTATGATCATGTTATCAAGTCCCCTCATGAATGCTCCACGTTGCTTCTTACCAGCCATTGCTTTATCCTCCTTCAAACTGCAGATTCAGAACCTCATATCACCATCCTTACAATGAATCGTGACAATACAGGTTCGACTATGTTCTTTATTAATCTTATGTCGCCTGCAATTGCCTGATAATAGAATTTTTTGCCTTTCCACATGGATTTTTTGCTCACCTTTATATTGCTCCAGGCGATTGATCATAACAAAACAACCCCCATGACATCTGCCATACACCTGGCAAATTTCATAGGGCTCATGAATCACAATTTCTGTTCTTCTCTTTACGAATAAATAATATTCCTGAGTCTCCTCGTGAAATGACCTGTTCCGTAATCGACGCGCTGCATCATCATGAGAATGACTGTGCGGCTCTCCGGTGCAATCGAGAGGTAAGGCCCAAGCCATCCGTCCCAGCCATACTCGCCGTCTTCGCCGATAGTTCCATTCCTTGATGGATCCTTGAGCACACGCATGAGGTTTCCATAGGAGAATCCCTCAAGTCCAAGCCAGTTATCCAGTACCTTCTGGCACTGATCACTCAGAGACGCAGATCTCATAAAGCGCATTGTACCGGGGCGAAGTATCTCCCCGGCTCCGCTGCTTCCCTCGTTTGCGAGCATCGTCGAGAAACGCGCCATGTCATCAAGCGTAGAGAACAATCCGGCCCCGCCTGACTCAAACGGATTCGGGCCTCCGTCATTTCTTATCGCCAGATTGTTGCCCAGATAGAGTCCGGGTGTTTTGCCATCCTCCGTGCAATAATACGCCGACGCAAGTCTGTTCTTCTTGCTGTCAGGCACATAAAATCCCGTGTCTTTCATGCCAAGAGGGCTGAAGAAATTTCTGTCCAGGAATTCATGGTAAGGCATGTCAGCCACTTTTTCGATAACAGCTGCGAGGACATCTGCCGACGTGCCATATTGCCAGTTGCTGCCCGGCTGAAAAGCGAGCGGACAATTTCCCATACGTTCAGCAAACTGTTCAGTCGTGAGTGCCTCAGGTGTGCCGAGTTTTGACATCATTTCCTGAAAAAGCACATCAGATGCAAGTTCCGCCTCGTTGTCCGTTCCGGGATAGCAGAGACCTGAAGTCATATTCAGAAGATCTCTTATCATGACAGGACGAACTGTATCTTCAAGCTGACCCGCCTCGCTGCTTATTACTTTCTGTCCGTGAAATGACGCAAAATAGCGTTCCACTTCATCATACAGATCCAGCTTCCCGTCCTGCATCAGCAGCATGGCGGCCGCGCTCGTAACGACCTTCGACATGGAATACAGGCGGACTATCGAATCTCTGCGGAACGGGATCCTGTTCTCAACAGACGCATAACCTGAGTTCAGACAGCATATCTCACGTCCGTCTCGAAGCAGCACCAACGAGCAGCCCGCGGTCTCTGACTTCTCGACCGCGCTGTCCATGCACTGCTGCAGCAGCGCAGTTTTCTTCCTTATCACAGAATCATTCATGTTATAGATTTGCTCCTTTCGACCCTTATATCATGGTATAATGATTCTCACTTGATCCACAAAAATTCAAATAATCCGAGCCTTCGCATAAAGTGCTCCGGCATGGAGGTAATCATGATCAATCAGCTTTCCATTCTATCTGAGAACAAAAAGGGTGCCATGAATAAGATCACAAGCATTCTTCGTGAAAACAACATAGATATTATATCTCTTCTTACGAACGACAGCGGCGAGTTCGGAATTGCGAGAATGCTTGTCTCCGATCCCGAATCCGCTATGAAAGCTCTGACAAAAGCAGGATTCATGGTCCGTAAGGATCGCGTTATCGGTGTATACATGGAAAACAAATGTGGCTCTCTTGATTCGCTTCTTGATGAAATATCAAAGAGCAACATCAACATCGATTACATCTATATTTCATACGACCGCGCAACTGCGGCTCCCATAGCTATCATGCACACCGATGGTTCATCGGAAGTCGAGGAGTGCCTCAGGTATAAAGGCTGTAAGCTGCTGTAAACTCAACCCCCGGCAAAATGCCGGGCTTTATTTATTCACATTGACACAGATTCTGTCCTAAGTTACATACGCCGTCTAATCCAGCAGGTCCGCGATATCATATATCAGTTTCTCTGTCTTCTCCCAGCCAAGGCACGGATCTGTGATTGACTTTCCGTATACTCCGTCACCGATCTTCTGCGCCCCGTCCACAAGATAACTCTCTATCATGAGTCCTTTCACAAGTTTTCTTATGCTGTCTGAGACGTGCATACTGTGGAGGACGTCCTTGGAAATTCTTATCTGCTCAAGACACTTCTTCCCCGAATTCGAATGATTCGTGTCTACTATGATCGCCGGATTCTCAAGTTTTGTCTTCTCATACTGCGCCTGAATTCCGCGCAGATCCTCGTAATGATAATTTGCAATACTGTTCCCGAACTGATCAGTGTGCCCGCGAAGGATCACGTGTGCAAGGGGATTTCCCTGTGTCTGGACTTCCCACCCCCGATATAAGAACTTCTGCGGACTCTGCGCCGCCGAAATAGCATTCATCATTACTGTGACATCACCGCTCGTGGGGTTCTTCATTCCCGCCGGGATGCCGATGCCGCTCGCGACTATCCTGTGCTGCTGATCCTCGACCGATCTGGCACCTACTGCGACATAGCTCAGCAGATCAGATAAATACCTGTGGTTCTCCGGGTAAAGCATCTCCTCTGCGCAGGTAAAACCTGTCTCCCTCACTACTCTGCTGTGCATCTCGCGGATCGCGATTATGCCGGCGAGCATGTCCTCACCCTTCTCAGGATCAGGCTGATGCAGCATTCCCTTGTAGCCTACGCCCTTGGTGCGCGGTTTATTCGTGTAAACACGCGGGATCATGAAGATCTTGTCCTTCACTTTCTCCTGAACCGCTGCAAGTCGCGTCATATATTCAAGGACAGCATCCTCACGATCAGCGGAGCACGGCCCTATGATCAGAAGGAACCTGTTGTCCTCGCCGCGGAAGATCTTCGCTATCTCTTCATCGCGTTCCGCCTTGATTTTTCTGATATTATCGTCAAGCGGAAACCTTTCCTTAAGCTCCTGCGGTGTCGGTATCTTTCTGATGAACTCCATCTGCATTTCCATGATTATTTTCCTCTGCCCTCTGTCCTTTTTTCTCTTCGAAAGTTCTTGTTGCTAACCGTACCACGTGTTTTGCCAGTCTTCAAGTGGGTTTTTCTCCCCTGTTCCGGTCTTATCAGGCACTCCGCGGCAAAACCTGTGAGGTCTTCCCTGCCTTCTTTTATCAGTGCTTCCTTTACAAGTTCGTGATTCTCCGGGCGTCTGTACTGGATAAGGGCACGCTGCATTGCCTTTTCATGAGGGTTCCTGGCGACATATACCCTGTTCATCGTGCGAGGATCAAGCTCTGTGTAATACATGCATGTCGAAACAGTTCCCGGCGTCGGATAGAAGTCCTGCACCTGATCCGGGTCGAGATGATTCTTATGAAGGTATTCCGCAAGAGCGATCGCATCCGCAAGTGTGCTTCCCGGATGCGATGACATCAGGTATGGCACGACATATTGTTTCAAATGAAGTTCGTTGTTGATACTATCAAACTCCTTCACGAATGCGTCATATACCTTTGCCTCAGGCTTCCCCATTTCCTTAAGAACATTGTCCGAAATATGTTCCGGTGCAACGCGCAGCTGCCCGCTCACATGGTATTTACACAGCTCGCGCAGGAACTTTCTGTCGTGGTCTGCCAGCAGATAATCGAAGCGGAATCCTGATCTCACAAATACCTTCTTCACGCCCGGCAATTCCCTGAGTTCACGCAGGATCGCGAGATAATCACTGTGATCGACCTCAAGATTCCTGCATGGGTGCGGAAAAAGACACTGTCTGTCCTTACAGGCGCCGAACTTCATTTGTTTTGCGCATGCCGGCTTCCTGAATTCGGCTGTCGGGCCGCCTACGTCATAGATGTAGCCCTTGAAGTCGGGCTCCTTTATCATCTGCTCCGCCTCGGCGATTATGGACTCGTGGCTCCTTGCCTGCACGATCCGACCCTCATGGAAAGTCAGCGCGCAGAAATTGCATCCGCCAAAACATCCTCTGTTCGACGTTATCGAGAACTTGATGTCTCCAAACGCCGGAATACCTCCCTCTTTGTCGTACATCGGGTGACCCCGCCTCGCATACGGAAGAGCATAGACATCATCCATTTCCTGCATAGTCAGAGGTTTTGACGGAGGATTCTGGACGACAAATGTTTTGCCATCATATGCTTCGTACATACGTTTTGCCTGGAATGGATCCGTGTTCTCGTACTGTATGCGGACACTTTCCGCATATTTGCGTTTATCAGAGACTATCTCCTCGAAATCCGGCAGCCTTATTGCGTCGTAGATGTCATCCTCGTTTCGGGTCTTGACTACAGTGCCATCGATATATGTGACATCACGCACATCGAGACCGCTCGCGAGCGCGTCCGCGATCTCGACCACACTGTGCTCTCCCATGCCGTAAGAAATAATGTCCGCGCCTGACTCGAGCAGGATTGAACGCCTGACTTTGTCCGACCAGTAATCATAATGAGCAAGACGCCGCAGACTGGCCTCGATCCCGCCGATGATGATCGGTGTGTGTTTATATGTTTTCCTGATGAGATTGCAATATACGATAACGGCCCTGTCCGGGCGCCTGCCCATCTGTCCGCCGGGGCTGTATGCGTCTGTCCCCCTGTGCCTCTTCGCTACTGTATAGTGATTGACAAGAGAATCCATGTTGCCGGCTGAAACCATGAATCCAAAGCGCGGCTCTCCTAACACGTCGATACTCGCGGGGTCGTTCCAGTCCGGCTGGCAGATGATACCTACGTGATACCCCGCAGCCTGCAGAACTCTCGTAATTATCGCCATGCCAAAACTCGGGTGATCAACATACGCATCACCGCAGACATAGACGAAGTCCATCTGAGAAAGGCCCTCATCAATCATTTCCTTTTTTGTTACAGGCAGAAAACCGTCAGCCATACAGTTAATCCTTTCTTGCAAAACAAGTTTGTCCTGAATCATTATACATCCTGTGCATGCGACAATACCCGAATTTTGGGTATCTGCGATTACATTCCACACGGTTATAATGTGTAAGAATAAGTTCTGACATTTCAGCAATACAGGCAGAATATTAATCTCTATGCCATGGAGGCAATAATGACAACAGGTATTGTTCTCGAGGGCGGTGCTATGCGCGGCATGTATACCGCAGGCGTTCTCGATGTGATCATGGAAAACAAGTTGGAGTTTGACTACGCAGTCGGCGTTTCAGCCGGTGCGACCTTCGGATGTAACCTTGTATCGAGACAGATAGGCCGCACAATACGCTACAACGTTCGCTTCGCCAAAGACCCGCGATATGGCAGCTTCCGCTCTCTGATAAAGACCGGGGATTTCTACGGTGCTGATTTTTGCTATCGAACGCTTCCAGAAAAACTTGATGTCTTTGATACTGATGCCATCGAATCAAACCCTCTTAAGTTCTACGTTGTTACCACTGATATTGATACCGGATTGCCCTGTTATCACAAGCTCGTCAATGGAAAGCATAATGACCTCGACTGGACGAGAGCCTCAGCCTCAATGCCTGTTTTCTCACGTCCTGTTGAACTCGAAGGAAAAAGGATGCTCGACGGCGGCATGTCTGACGCTATTCCTGTTCATTTTATGGAACAGCTGGGAGCAGATAAGATCGTTGTCGTTCTCACACAGCCACGCGAATATCTCAAGCCCGGAGATGATCTTAAGCGTACCATAAAATTTCTCAGCCACAAATACCCGAAACTTGCAGAAACAATGGAAAAGCGCCCCGCTGTTTACAACGAGACGCTTGCATACATTGCTTATAAAGAAAAGAAAGGTGAACTGTTTGTGATCCGTCCTCCGAAAAAACT
>JAQWCI010000085.1 GCA_028706005.1 Lachnospiraceae bacterium | reverse complement strand
GTACCGTATTGCCGGAAAAGGAACGAGAGAATTTTCCGGGGCGGGATGGGGCGATACATTCAACGTGACAGGGATGCTTGGCAACGGGTATGACCTGTCTGAGATGGCAGGCAAGAGGGTAATGATACTTGGCGGTGGAATCGGTATCCCACCTTTGCTTGAACTGGCATGCCGTCTTAAGGAAAAGCCGGGCACGCGGGTCACAGCTGTCCTGGGGTACCGCGACAGCAATATGTTCCTCAGAGAAGAATTCGAGAATGCATCGTACAGAGTCTATATTGCAACTGAAGACGGCAGTGCCGGAACAAAGGGAAATGTACTTGATGCTGTAAGAGAACAGGGTATTGCCGGCAACACTGACATAATAGCTGCCTGCGGACCGATGCCGATGCTGAGGGCAATCAAATGTTTTGCCGGAGAGCACGGGATAAAAGCGTTCATTTCGCTGGAGGAGCACATGGCCTGCGGTGTCGGCGCCTGCCTCGGATGTGTGGTAAAGACAAAGAATGTCGATGAACATTCACATGTACACAACGCGAGGATATGTACTGAAGGCCCTGTTTTTGATGCGGCAGATGTTGATATATGAAGATAGCGATGATCATGTAGATCAGTGAGAGGAAGACAACATTCTTGAAACCTTCAATGGAGATAAATATCGCAGGGGTAAAATTCAGGAACCCTGTCATGACAGCGTCCGGGACGTTCGGATCAGGTATGGAGTATGCGGAGTTCGTGGACCTTACAAAGCTCGGTGCCGTGGTGACGAAGGGGGTGGCTTCCGTCCCGTGGGCGGGTAATCCGGTGCCGCGGGTGGCGGAGACTTACGGCGGAATGCTAAATGCTATCGGACTTCAGAATCCCGGGATAGATGTGTTCTGCAGCCGTGACCTGCCTTTTCTCGAAGGTTTTGATACAAAGGTCATTGTGAATGTCTGCGGGCACACGGAAGAGGAATATCTTGAAGTGGTGGACAGACTTGCTGATGAGAAAAGTGTGAGCATGCTGGAGATAAATGTTTCCTGCCCGAACGTGAAGCAGGGAGCGATACAGTTTGGACAGGATCCGAAGTGCCTTGCCGAAATCACAGGAAAGATAAAGGACAGAGCAAAACAACCTGTCATAATGAAGCTCACGCCAAATGTCACAGATATCTCTGAAATGGCGAGAGCTGCTGAAGCGGGCGGAGCTGACGCAATATCACTTATCAATACGATCACTGGAATGAAGATCGATGTGGAACGGCAGAAATTTGCGCTTGCAAATAAGACAGGCGGATTGTCGGGACCTGCGATAAAACCTGTGGCAGTGAGAATGGTATATCAATGTGCAGGGGCTGTGAGGATACCGATCATTGGCATGGGCGGTATCGCGACGGCTGAGGATGCACTTGAATTCATGCTGGCGGGAGCGACAGGTGTTGCGGTCGGCATGATGAGTTTTCACGATCCCGAAACGGCAGTAAATGTCGCAGCCGGTATCGAAGATTACCTTGTAAGACACAACATAAGCGACGTAAATGAAATCATAGGTGCGGTGCAAGTATGAACAGAATAACAAGAAAAGCATATGCAAAGATCAATCTGGCGCTGGATGTCAAAGGCAGGCGGGATGACGGGTATCATCTTGTGGACATGATCATGCAGAGCGTTGATATCTATGATACGCTCACCATTATGGAGCATGGACGCACTGAGGGATTTTCGGTAAAACTTGTCACAGACCGCGATGATATTCCGACAGGCAGCGACAATCTCATCGTCAGAGCAGTGGAAATCATGAAATCCGAATACGAGATAAGGAGCAGCATGCTCTGCGAACTCACAAAGAGGATTCCGGTAGCAGCCGGGATGGCCGGCGGGAGCACTGATGCCGCCGCAGCATTTATCGCAATGCGGGATATGTTTGTACCTGAGGTGAGCGACGGGGAACTTGAGAAGCTGGCACTGCCGCTCGGAGCAGATATCCCATATTGCATAAGAGGGGGCACCGCGAGAGCTGAAGGCATAGGGGAGAAGCTGTCAAAACTCGATGATATACCGGAATGCGCACTGGTAATAGTCAAGCCGCCTGTCGGGGTGCCGACCGGTGAAGTTTACAGATCATATGATGGAATGATAAATGTGAGCCATCCTGATATAGAAGGAATTATAAGAAAACTCGGGGCCGGAGATATAAAGGGCGCAATGAAGATGTCAGGAAATGTGCTGGAGCCGGTTACCGCAGGCAGATATACAGTGATAGGAGAACTCGAAAAATTTCTTTCGGAGCACGGAAGCTTCTGTTCGATGATGACAGGGAGCGGACCCACTGTATTCGGGATGTTTGATACGCGTGACGAGGCCGATGAGGCATACAGAGCACTTAAGGAGCACAGTGAATACGGAAGTTTTGAATGTTTTGACACTGCGACGATAACGGCGGTCAGGTAATCAGGGTGAAAGGGCGGCGCGAAATGGCAGATTTTTATGAAGAAAGTGATGACAGGAATCTTCCACTGAGGGAGACGGTGTATATAAAGCTCAGAAAGCAGATACTGACCGGTGAACTCAAACCGGGAGAGAGGCTGATGGAGATACATCTGGCGAACAAACTTGATGTCAGCCGCACACCTATACGTGAGGCAATACGCAAGCTTGAACTTGAGGGCCTCGTGAAGATAACACCGGGGAGCGGCGCACAGGTCGCACCGATCTCAAAGAAGGAGCTAAATGATGTCCTTGAGGTGCGCAGGGCGCTTGACGCATTGAGCTGTGAACTGGCCTGTGCAAGGATCGATGCGCAGGGGAAGGCAAAACTTAAGAAAGCGCGCGAAAATTTCGAGATAGCTGTAAGGAATGGTGATCCCGGCGAGATAACGAGCGCCGATGTGACATTCCACGACATCATAAACAGGGCAGCGGGAAACACATGTCTTCTGGAGGTGAGCGGAAGGCTCGCAGATCAGGTGTATCGCTACCGTTATGTTTACATCAGAGAAGACGAGAATTATGAACAACTCATAAGTGAGCACAGAAATCTGGCCAATGCGATCATCGAGGGAGACAGCAAGGCGGCGGTAAGAGCTGCGCGCGCACACATTGACAGACAGGAAAAATCTATCATTGCACAGCTTGGAATAGACGACAATGAAAATGCAAAATAAACCAGCGGGGGATCTTTTGTGACGGATCGTGTGTGGATAACAATCAAAGGGGAGCAGACGCATCCGGACGGGACTGTCGAGAAGAATAAGAGCCGGCAGCAGGCAGATTACAGGCTGCTTGAGGATGGCACGCACGAACTCCGGTTTGAGGAAACCCTCGAGGGATACGGCAAAACAATTCCAAACAGGATAACAGTCAGCGAAAAGTGCATAACCGTTGAAAAGACAGGAAATTTTAATACAAACCTGGTGCTTGAAGCGGGGCATCTCAATTCTTGCGGATATGATACCGAATTCGGAATGATACCAATGGACATACAGACGCAGCAGGTCTCGCTGCTGACCGTGGATACGAATATCCATGCCCAGGCAAGATACGAGCTTGATATGGGAAATGATTATAAGGTCGAGTGCAAAGTGAGCATAAAAATAGAGCCGGTCGTCTGAACGACCGACTCATAATTATCTTATGATTATGTTACACCCGATGTTGTGTCACTTGACCTGCTTTGCACCAGCGCGTGTCTGCATGTTGTCGACCCACTTGCGGAAACGGCTCTTCTTCTTGGTGCCCTCGGGATTTCTGATGATTCCGTGAGCTCCCCTGAATCCAACAATGTATATACCGCTGACCTGGGCTTTGATTTCCTTCTTGACGGGAATCTGGTCAAAGATCTTTTCGTCAGCTACAAGAGAAAGTATCTGCGGACCGACCTTGGCTTTGACGATCGGAAGCTTTGATCTGCGGAGCAGTTTGGGAGTCTGGTCCATGACTGCCTGCGGGAGGCCGGAGTCCTTTATGCGCATTTTCTTCTTATCTATAACAAGCATTGTTACAGTCTGCTTGTTGGCTTCAATCTGTGCCTGTTGATCTTCCTGCTTCTTCTGAGCTTTCTTGCCGAGAAAATAGAGAACAACAAAGACAGCAACAAGAATTGCTAATAATACAATAAAAACTATCCACCCAGTACTCATTTGGTAACCTCGCAGTATAATTTGTTTTGACAGTAAATCAGAGACCACAATATATTGTGAATGCAGACTCGATAAATATTTTAACATTCTTTGAACTGCAGGGCAACGGCAAAAGGGGCTTTCAAGTACCGTGTTCTTGTGCTAAACTCAATCGTATGCCGCAAATGCTGTGCACAACTATTCTGATGCAGGCGGTGCGGAAACACAGATTTTACATATTTGTCTGTTATTATAAAGGGTCTCAGGAATCTTACATATATAAGAAGGAAAGGAACAGCACTTAATTATGAATAAGAAAATATTAGTTTCAGGACTTGCGGCAGTGTTCGCATTGTCTATGGTCGGCTGCGGCAGCACTGACAAGGATGCATACCTCAGCGGCATTAAAGCTGAGGATTACGTGGATCTTTGCGAGTACAATGGAATACCGGTAGAGGAAGCACAGCCTTCAGTTACCGATGATTATGTTGAGATGTATATCAACTATAATCTCAGCAGCAGCGCTTCATATAAGGAAATAACAGACAGGGACACAGTTAAGGACGGAGATGTAGTAAATATCGATTACGACGGAACGATCGACGGAGCTGAATTTGATGGCGGTTCGTCAACAGGATACAATCTGACGATCGGATCCGGAAGCTTCATTGATGGATTTGAGGACGGACTGATCGGCAAGAAGGTAGGTGCCACAGTCAGTCTCAATCTGACATTCCCGGATGATTATTCAAATACTGATGTTGCCGGTAAGGACGTTGTTTTCAAGGTCACGATCAATTCCATAGAAGAACTTGTAACACCGGAACTTACTGATGACTGGGTGGCAGAGCAGAATATTGATGGTGTTACTACGGCTGATGAATACCGTGAATATACGAAGAAACAGCTTCTGACTCAGGCACAGTCGACATATGACAGTGATGTTCAGAGTGCGATCACGACATATCTTCAGGACAACTGCACATTCAGGAAGGATCCGCCGCAGGCAATGGTAGATCGTTTCTCTGATTACGTGCTTGATTATTACACGCAATATGCAAACCAGTATGGCATGGATCTCGAATCTTTCATGCAGTATGTGAGTCCTACAGAAGAGACAGACGCGGCAACTGAAGATGCTGCGGCAGAGGCGACATCAGTTGCTCTTGATACTTCAGTTGAGCAGGCTGAGAGCGAAGACAGTGCAGCAACTGCAACATCGGCAACAGATGCGGCTGCGACCGCAAGTACGACAACAGACGCGGCAACAGCGGCATCGTCTGGTGAGGAATCAGCAGCGGCAGCATCGAGTGAGCCGGCATACATGAAGACTATCAATGAACAGGCAGCCAAGATGGCGAAGAACTACATAATAATGCAGGCTATCGCTGATAAGGAAAACCTGGGCGTTTCCAAGAGAGATTTCAACAAGAAGCTTTCATCAGAGGCTGCTTCGGAAGGCTACAGCAGTGTCGCTGATTATAAGAAGAGCGAAGACGAAGAGGCATATTATGAATCTCTTATGATCGATAACGTGATGAAGTTCCTCACCGATAATGCGGTAATAACGGAACCTGCAGCAGATGACAGTTCGACCGGTTCTTCGGCAACAGATTCATCATCGGCAGCAACGTCAGAGGACGCAGCAGCGGAAGCAACATCATAATTCCAGGCGAAGCAATTCGCATATCATGATCATTATCCTGAAACAGGAAGGTACAGACCGATGGATATAGAACTTACACAGGTGCGTGAGATATCGCGCGATGTCAAAACATATGCAGGAAGAAAGGTCTCCGTAGGAGGCTGGATCAGGAGCAACCGTGATTCCAAAAATATCGGGTTCCTGGTCATCAGTGACGGCTCCTGCTTCATGCAGCTTCAGATAGTTTACAGTGATTCTCTGACTGCTGACGGTGGCAATGAGTCAAAGGCAGCCAGGGAGTCAGGGGATGACATCCTCGATTTTGCTGCTGTTACAAAACTTAATGTAGGAGCTGCGATAATAGCAACAGGTACAATCGTTGAGACACCTGATGCAAAGCAGCCTTTTGAGATGCAGGCAGATGAGATACTTCTCGAAGGTGCATCGTCACCTGATTATCCGCTTCAGAAAAAGCGTCATACGCTTGAATACCTCCGCACTATGCCGCATCTCCGCCCGCGCACCAATACGTTCCAGGCGGTATTCCGCGTGCGCTCAGTAGCAGCTTATGCCATTCATCGTTTCTTCCAGGAGAATGACTTTGTTTATGTACACACTCCACTGATAACAGCGAGTGATGCAGAGGGAGCCGGAGAGATGTTCCAGGTAACGACGCTCCCGCTCGAGGATGTTCCGAAGACAACTGACGGGAAGGTCGATTATTCTAAGGATTTCTTTGGGAAAAAGACAAGTCTTACAGTCAGCGGACAGCTTAATGGCGAGACTTTTGCGACAGCATTCCGCAACATTTATACCTTCGGCCCAACATTCAGAGCAGAACTTTCCAACACGACAAGACATGCAGCGGAGTTCTGGATGATTGAGCCCGAAATGTGTTTTGCCGATCTCACAGATTACATGGACTGTGCGGAAGCGATGCTCAAATATGTGATCCATTATGTTATGGATGAGTGTCCTGATGAGATGCAGTTCTTCAACAGTTTTGTCGACAAGGGACTCATCGAGAGACTTACGAACGTCGCAGACTCGGAGTTTGGCCGTGTCACATATACCGATGCGGTGAAGATCCTGATGGAGCACAACGACGAATTTGATTACAAGGTGTTCTGGGGCTGCGATCTGCAGACTGAGCACGAGAGATACCTGACAGAGAAGGTATATAAACGCCCTGTATTTGTGACTGATTATCCCAAGGAGATCAAGGCGTTCTACATGAAGCAGAACCAGGACGGCAAAACAGTAGCTGCCGCTGACTGTCTCGTTCCCGGAATAGGTGAGATCATCGGAGGCTCTCAGAGAGAGGATGATCTTGATAAGCTCACAAAACGTATGGAAGAACTTGACATGAATATGAACGAGTATCAGTTCTATCTTGATCTTCGCAGATACGGGTCAGTGCGTCACGCAGGTTTCGGACTTGGCTTTGAGAGATGCGTAATGTATCTCACGGGTATGAGCAATATAAGAGATGTTGAGCTGTTCCCGAGAACCGTAGGCAACTGCGAATTGTGAGGAAGTTTTAAGCATGGTTTTTTCTTTCCGTCGTAATAAAAAGAATCAGAGAATATATGCTCTTATCCTCACGGGTGCGCTTGTTTTGTCGTTTGCGGCGCAGCCGGTAATAAGTGCGCGCGCGGCGACTTCAGCGGAACTCAAGAAGCAGCAGAGCCAGACGCAGAGCCAGCTCAACAATGCTGAGGGCGAGGCATCAAGTCTTCAGAGCGAACAGTCAGGGGTTTCCAGTGCTCTCCAGCAGAAAACTTCTGAAATCGCAGAAAACATGGCAGCAATAGGTGTCATGGAAGATGAGATAACTGATCTCGAGAGTCAGATAGAGGTCAAAACAACTGAGTACCAGGCGGCTCAGGAAGAAGAGAAGAATCAATACGAATCAATGAAGAAACGTATTCAGTTCATGTATGAGAAGGGCGACACAAATTATGTTCAGCTTCTCATCACGGCATCCTCATTCGGCGACATGCTGAACAAGGCGGAATACGTTGATCAGATGTATGATTACGATCGAAAGATGTTGATAAAGTTTGAAGAGGCAGTTCAGGCTGTGGCAGATGCCAAAAAGGCGCTCGAGGACGAGAAATCAGAGCTTGAGACCACACAGGCGGAATTGCAGGAGAACCAGAGCTACCTTGAGTCACAGAAGGCAGAGCTTCAGGATGAGTATGATAACTATGATGATCTCATAGCGGAAGCCCAGTCTGACGCCGCGGAACTGCGCGCCAAGATAAAGCAGCAGAATTCTCAGATACAGACGGCGGAAGCCGAGGAGGCAGCCGCGGAGGCAGCAAGGAAGCAGGCGGAAGCGGATGCGGCCGCAGCAGCTGCAGCTGCTGCAGGAACGACGACAACAGACAGCACAACGTCGTCTGAAGGATCTTCGACAGCGGCAACAACAGCCAGAACATACTCTTCAGCCGGATCGGCGAGCGGGTCCAATGTGGCATCATATGCATGTCAGTTCGTCGGCAATCCCTATGTGTATGGAGGTACAAGTCTGACGAGCGGAGCTGACTGCTCAGGCTTCACACAAAGCGTCTATGCTGCTTTTGGTTACTCGATACCGAGAACATCATATTCGCAGATAAATGCCGGTACTGCCGTAGACTCGCTGGCGGATGCACAGCCGGGTGACCTTATATGCTATGGCGGACATGTCGCTATCTATATTGGAAATGGTCAGATAGTTCACGCGAGTACACCTGCGACCGGTATTAAATACGGATACGCCGCATACCGCACGATACTCGGAATAAGAAGAATAATTAATTAATCACATGAGGTGACGATGAAAAGAGAACTGGTCATAGTACTTGATTTCGGCGGGCAGTACAAACAGCTTATAGCGAGGCGCGTGCGCGAATGCGCGGTCTACTGCGAAATACATCCGTATACAATGCCGATAGATAAAATTAAGGAGTTGAATCCAAAGGGAATCATCCTCACGGGCGGCCCGAACAGTGTCTATCTTGAGGATTCACCATCATACGATGCGGCACTCTTCTCGCTGGGAATCCCGGTCCTTGGCATATGCTACGGTTCACAGCTCATGGCATATAAGCTCGGCGGAAAGGTGGCCACAGCGCCTGTTTCAGAGTATGGACACACAGAAGTTACAGTTGATGACCACGCGTCAAAACTATTTACTGATGTTGCACTTGATACAGAAGACAAAACAACAGTCTGGATGAGCCACACAGATTATATTGCTGAGGCTCCTGCCGGCTTCAAAGTCACGGCGCACACTGTTAATTGCCCTGTAGCTGCAATGGAAGACGAGTCTCATGACCTTTACGCAGTACAGTTCCACCCGGAAGTAGTACACACGACAGAAGGCATGAAGATCCTGAAACACTTTGTTTTTGATGTCTGTGGATGCACCGGTGACTGGAAAATGTCATCATTCGTGGATACAACTGTCGAAGAGCTCCGCGGAAAGATCAGGAATGGCAAAGTACTACTCGGCCTTTCAGGCGGCGTTGACTCATCGGTCGCGGCGGCTTTACTTTCAAAGGCAGTCGGCAAACAGCTCACATGCGTATTTGTGGACCACGGTCTTCTTCGCAAGAACGAAGGAGATGAAGTCGAGGCAGTCTTCGGACCGAAAGGACCGTTTGAACTGAACTTCGTCCGCGTCAATGCACAGCAGAGATTCTATTCAAAACTTGCGGGAGTAACAGACCCGGAACAGAAGAGAAAAATAATCGGCGCAGAATTCATAGCCGTATTTGAAGAAGAAGCAAAGAAAATCGGAACAGTTGATTTCCTCGCACAGGGAACAATTTATCCCGATGTAGTAGAGAGCGGCAAAGTCGGAAGCGGCGGAGCCGTGATAAAGTCTCATCACAATGTTGGGGGACTTCCAAAGAACGTTGATTTCAAGGAAATAGTCGAACCGCTTCGCTCACTTTTTAAGGACGAGGTAAGAAAGACCGGCCTTGAACTGGGACTTCCGGAAAAACTTGTTTTCCGTCAGCCCTTCCCCGGCCCCGGACTCGGAGTCAGAATCGTCGGCGACATCACAGCAGAGAAAGTCCGCATAGTACAGGAAGCGGATGCCGTCTTCCGCGAAGAACTTGAAAAAGGCGGGATCGACATGGGCAAAGGCCAGTTCTTTGCAGCCCTCACCAACATGCGTTCAGTCGGCGTTATGGGCGATTGCAGAACATACGACTACGCCGTCGCGCTCCGCGGAGTCATCACCTCCGACTTCATGACAGCCGAAGCTGCCGAAATTCCCTGGAACGTCCTCCAGACCTGCATGAACCGCATGATCAACGAAGTCAAAGGCGTCAACCGCGTGCTCTACGACCTCACGAGCAAACCTCCCGGGACTATAGAGCTCGAATGATAAGACAGAGGCTGTAAACCCTTATATTCAGCGGGGTTACAGCCTCTTTTTCTGTTCAGTGACAATACAACGACAAT